>JBBILZ010000046.1:0-18482 GCA_037444665.1 Caldifarciminota bacterium | reverse complement strand
ACGCCTTTTTGCCAGTCCATATTTCATCCGTTCTTTTTCTCTGGGGTCTCTCTTTAACAAACCAGCACTCTTTAGCGTGGGTCGTAATTCTGGATTGAAATTGACCAGTGCCCGGGCAATACCCAGGCTCACTGCACCTGCCTGACCTGCAATACCACCACCTGAGACCCGTGCATAGATATCAAATGTACCCTTCACACCAGCAGTAATAAGGGGTAGATTTATCAAATCAACAAGGTCCTGTCTGCAGAAATAATGGAGAGGGTCTTTGCCATTTATCTTTATACTCCCCTTACCCGGTTGCACTCTTACCTTTGCAACTGCCCTTTTTCGCGAACCACTGATAATTGCTCCCATTAACCAACCTCCTCTATAACTGTATTTCTTTGGGTGATTGTGCTTTATGTGGGTGGTCAGTACCCAGATAAAGTTTCAATCTTCTTAGCCTGCGCGCACGAAACTTATTTTTGGGCAACATACCACTCACTGCGTGGTATATTATCCTCTTTGGATTTCTTTCCAGCATAAGTTTCAAATTTATTGCTTTTAAGCCACCTGGATAAAAAGAATGCCGATAATAGATTTTATCTTCCATTTTATTACCAGTAACCTTAAATTTATCAGCATTCAGGACAACCACATAATCCCCACAATCCACATGGGGTGAATATTGTGGTTTACCTTTACCCATCAAGATTCTGGCAATCCTTGTTGCCATCCTACCCAGAACCTTATTCTGCGCATCAATCACATACCAATTATGTTTTATTTCAGATTTCTTTAAAACCTTTGTTTTCATAGACTATTATTATACTGAAATTCTGCGAAAAGTCAAGTAGCCGATATTTTAATTTATTTTTTTTAGCCTTTTTACAATCTCTGGCAAAATTTTGCCTGCTGGCGATAATATGCTGACATCAACAACCGGTGTTATGGGCGTTACCTCTAAATTTATTTCTATGGTCTTTACTCCATAATCTTTGGCAATCTCTGGTATTGCTGCCGCGGGCCAGACCACGCCTGATGTCCCGCAGATTATTGCACAATCAGCCGAACTTAAGAATTTTATTGATTCCTGCCAGATATCCTGGGGAATGGATTCACCGAACCAGACAACATTAGGTCTTAACAGACCTCCGCATTCACAATGGGGCAGGGGGTCAAACTTTGCATTTTCAATGTTATCAATTTTATTGCACTGAGAACATCGTGTAAAAAAAATATTACCATGCAATTCATAAACATTCCTTGAGCCAGCACGTTGATGAAGATTATCAACATTCTGGGTCAAGAGAAAAAATCCACTGAAATGATTTTTTAAATCTACCAGGGCATAGTGCGCAGGATTGGGATTTGCTTTGAGAATGATTTCCTGGCGCCAGCGATACCATTCCCATACCAGTTCTGGATTTCTAATAAATGCCTCAGGTGTAGCAAGGTCAGTGGCTGAATAATTTTTCCACAGACCATCCTTACCGCGAAAAGTAGGGATGCCACTTTCCGCTGAAATACCAGCACCAGTAAGAACAAACAATCTTTTAGTATCTTTTAAAATCTCAACTGCCTTTTTTATCATCATCAAAATTATAACAATTTTTTAATTTTTTGCAAGTGTAACATTTATTGTCCTATGAAAATTTCCGTTTATCTTGACAACCAATCCTGCATAAATATAATTTAACTAATGAAAAAAAATAAAGAGATTGCCAGTATTTTTAATCAGATTGCTGATGCCCTTGAATATAAAGGAGAAAATGTATTCCGAGTTGTAGCATATCGCAAGGCAGCAAGAATTCTTGACGAGCTGACTGAAGATATTGAAGAACTTTTGAAAACCAATAGATTACAAAACCTTGCCGGCATTGGTGAAGGTATGGCAAAAAAGATTGAAGAATATCTAAAGACCGGCAAAATGCAAAAATACCTTGAGGCAACAAAGGGAATTCCACCTGCGCTCCTTGAATTGCTCAATATCCAGAATCTCGGACCCAAGACCCTTGCCCTGGCAAATAAACATCTCGGTGTCAAGAATTTAGCAGATTTAAAAAAAGTAATTGAAGATGGCAGTCTTGCTAAACTACCGCAGATGGGAGAAAAAAAAGTGGAAAACATAAAAAAGGGTATTGAATTATATGAACGGAGCCATGAGCGATTATCAATTGCGGTCGCAGAAAGCATCGCCTCAAGCGTGGTTGAATACCTCAAAAAAAATGCCCCTGTTTCAAAGATTTCGCCAGCCGGGTCATTGCGTAGATGGAAGGAAACTATTGGCGATATTGATATACTGGTGACTGGCAAAGACCACAAAAAGATAGTAGAAACTTTTACCCAATATCCAAAAGCAGAACAGGTATTATCTGCAGGAGAGACAAAAAGTTCAATTATCGTAGAGGATGGTGTGCAGGTGGATATCAGGATTGTGGATAGAAAATCCTATGGTGCAGCATTACAGTATTTCACCGGCTCAAAGGCGCACAATGTTAAATTGCGGAGTATCGCGGTAAGTAAAAAATGGAAATTGAATGAATATGGATTATTTAAAGGAGATAAAGCCATTGCCGGTGAGAATGAAGAAGATATATACAAAGCACTGGGTCTCCAATGGATACCTCCAGAATTAAGAGAAGACCGCGGCGAAGTTGAATCTGCCCTGAAAAATAGCCTGCCCGTCCTTTTAGAATTATCTGATATAAAAGGTGATCTACAAATGCATTCCAATTATTCAGATTCTACTGCAACAATTGAAGAACTTGCCACAACTGCACGGGAAATGGGTTATGAATATATCCTTGTAACTGACCACTCACGCTCGGCAAAATATGCCCATGGTATGGAGGTGGAACGCATATATAAACAATGGGAAGAGATTGATAATTTAAACAAAAAATTTAAAAAATTTAATATCCTTAAAGGTATTGAGGTAGACATTCTTGCTGATGGCAGACTTGATTATCCGGATAAAATTTTGAAGATGTTTGATATGGTTGTAGCATCCATTCACCAGGGATTTTCAAAAAATGTTACAGAAAGACTCTGTTCTGCTATGGAAAATCCTTATGTTGATATAATTGGTCATCCTACCGGCAGGTTGATATCAAAACGCGAAGGCTATGTTCTTGATATTGAAAAGGTTATGAAAAAGGCAGCCGAAACAAAAACTTTTCTTGAATGTAATGCCTATCCTGACCGCCTTGATTTAAACGATGTAAATTTAAAACGCTGTAAGGAGCTCGGTGTCAAAGTCAGTATTGGCACAGATGCCCATGGTATTGAAGAGTTGAAATGGATGAAATTTGGTGTCGCTACCTGCCGGCGGGGCTGGCTGGAAAAAGATGATGTAGTAAATACCCTTTCTGTAGAAAAACTTCTAAAACAAAGAAAATGTAATCAAAAATAGATACCTAAAATTCTTAAAAATCCAATAATCTGTTTTTGTAGTATGATAACAATTGCTCCACCAATGCTCAAAAAAGGTCCAAATGGTATAGGACTATCTTTGTTTTTGTGGGTTATACCTAAATAAATAATTCCAAAGATTGAGCCGATAAGGGCGGCAATAAATATTGCGGAAATTATCAAAGGGAATCCTGTAAATGCACCAATCAGGCCAACAAGATAGACATCACCCATCCCCATTACCTCCTTCTTGTATGCCCAGCCACCCAGAACCCTTATCAAAAGAATAAGGCCTCCACCAAACAACATCCCGATCAAACCTGATAAAAAATTATGGTTCAGAAACTGATAAATCAATCCAATAAATATACCGGGGATTGAAAAGATATCAGGGATAACCTGGTGTGTAAAATCAATGCCCGAAATGACTATCAATATTATAAAAAAGAGTGACAAAAAGAAAAAATCAATCTTAAAAGAAAATTTGTTGAATGACCATAATAAGAGCAGTGCGGTTAATAGTTCTACAAATGGATACTGAAAAGATATAGGATTTTTACACTGACTGCACCTGCCACCGAGAAACAAAAAACTGATTAACGGGATATTTTCATACCAATGGATAGGTTTTTTGCAATGGGGGCAAAAAGACCCGGGACTAATAATGGAGAGTTCGCGGGGGATGCGATAAATAAGAACATTCAAAAAACTACCGATGGCTGCACCAAAAATAAAGACTGCAACAGAATAAAAAGTCTTCAATGTATTAACCTTTGCCTTTCAGGTCGTAATACACCACAAATGAGTCAAGACATTTACAGATTGATTCTATACTTTCTTTAATGATGGTAAAAACTTCATCGGCATTACTCTGCATAACCCTGGGTATCACCAGTACTGCTTTTTTAATACCCGGCACAAGGCTGGATGCAATTATATCGTGCTCAGCAAGGCTGATAAACACATCTGCATTATTTAATGGTGTGCGATAATCATTCTCCACGATAATTTTGTTTCCCACATCAACAAGGGTTTTGGTTAAACCATAAAAGAGATATTTAATCTTTTCACTTAAACGGATTTTATCTTCAGGACCATAGCGGTCAATCTTGTTGGAGATAGTTTTAATCTCTTCTATGTTTTTTTGCATTGTTTCGTATATCTCTCTAAACCCTGCCGCATCCATAGCATATTATATATATATTATTTTTATTGTCAATAATTGCAATAACTCAATGAAGAATGTGGTTCCCAATTTATTACGCTATTGGAAAAATTTTCGTGCTACAGATTTGAGTTTCAAACACGAAGCACATCTGCCACACATCTTTTTGCCACCCAAATAACAGGAATAGATATGCGTAAGTGGTGCCCGGTGTTTTAAACCGAGTTGATAAATCTCTTTCTTTGTATAATTTGCTACATAACTTATAACCTTTATTTTTCTCAGCGTGCTGAACCCGAGCATTCTATTTATTGCGTCAATAAATTCTTTTCGGTTGTCAGGAAATTCCCTTGCCTCTTCAAAATTGAATCCAGTAACAATCAAATCGGCATTGTAATATTCAGCAAAACAGGCAGCCACATTAATAAATAGGGCATTACGATTGGGCACCCAGACATCTTTTAAGCGCAAAAAATTTTTCACCAGAATTTTTTGCTTAGTAATTGGTAATTGGTAATTGGTAATTAGCTGACATTTTTTAAATTCCTTAAAGAATTGTAATTTCAAAATTTTATGTTTTATCTTCAGTATTTTACAAATTTTTTTTGATGCCAGAATTTCCATCTTTGCTGCCCGCTGGCCATAATCAATGGTCAAGGCAAAGAGTGGCTTGGTCTTTTTCACTGCAATTGCTGCACTCACTGTAGAGTCAAGACCACCTGAGAGCAGAATAATACTGGTCGGTTTCATACAAAATTATAAATATTTCTCCTCCGGAGTCAAGAATATCTATTTAATGTGCCACACTTTATTTTTTGTGAAATAGGATAATTTCGTTACTCAATTCACTGGGCGCCATCAACACCCATAATTGTAGTTGCCCAATTCATTGGGCATATACAAAATTACAAAAAATAACCAAAAACCAGGGCGGTATAATCTTTTTTTCAAAGTGCAGTATTGACACAAGGTAAAATATCATTATGATTGGAGTAATATTAAGGGTCGGCAACATAGAAAAGTGAAGCATTATTATATAATTAATAGACTTGAAGAGGCGGTTCCGGAAAAAGTTGGAGCAAAGGCATGGAATTTATTTTTATTAAAGGATAAATTCTCCATCCCTGAATTTGCTGTCATCAATACCGAGGCATTCAATTATTATCACCTGCATAAAACTATTAGCCCTGAAATTGAAGAACAAATACGGGACATACTTGAATCTCTTTTAAAAAAAGGCACAGTTGCAATCAGGTCTTCAGGCATCGCTGAAGACCTGAGCAGTGCAACATTCGCAGGAATGTATAAAACATTTCTTGGCATTAGAGATACTGAAAGTGGAATTAAGGCAGTTATTAATATCTGGGAATAAATGTATTCAAAAAAGGTGGAATCATATTTAAAGCAAATGAATATAAAGAGTGGAGCAATGGCGGTTATTATACAACACCAATTAAACCCAGAAATAAGTGGTGTATTAATTACGCCGAGCTCTTATTCAATAAATGAAATGCTGATAGAATGTTGTTCAGGTCTGGGTGACAAACTCCTTTCCGGGCTCATTACACCAACACGCTATCGCATAAAATCAGATGAGATTATTGAACATTGTGGAGAAAACTTATTAAGCATTGAACAAATCAAACAACTAACGCAATCCGCTAAAAAAATAGAAACATTTTTCAACGCGGCACAGGAAATTGAGTGGGCAATTGAAAATAATAATCTCTATATACTACAATCAAGACCAATTTCTGTAAACAGGGCAGAGTCAACACGAAAAGGAAAGGTATGGTGCAATGTCAATGTGCGTGAGACCATTCCGGACCCGATTTCACCATTAATGTGGTCATTTTTTGAGCAGTTCCTCTTTCCAATGATTATCCTTGATGTCTTTGGTTTTCCTGTAAGTAGGGAGAAATTTCAAAGATTCCCGCCGGTGGAAAACCTCTCAGGAAGATTATACTGGAACATAAACAATACCATTGCCTATGGTAGAGTAATTTCACCATTCCTTGACCTGCTTGAATCAAATAAAAATCTTGACCCACAGATGGCGCTCGCCTTTAAGTCCGTTGACCTTAACAGTATTCCTGCTTTATTATCGCCATTCCACTCCTTCATATTTAGCATAATCTCCTTTTTCCGTCTAACAAATTTTATTATTAAAAGTTTCTTTTTCTATCGCACATTTCCACGGAGAATTCATAATACAAATCTTAAATTTGAACAAACAGTCCAGCAGATGACAATTTCAAATGACCTGAGCCAGGGAGTGAGGAACATTGAAGACTGGATTGCCTTAGAGTATTTTGCAAAAAAATATTTTGGCGGTCTATTTTTGAGTTTATTTTATCTTATCATTCTTGAACGGATACTCGGCTGGCGTCTTTGCAAAAAAGGCAGGGCAATCGCCCGTAAGTGTGCTTCAGGAATAATAGATAATACGGTTTTGATCATTAAAAAAATTGATGGGTTGGCTTATCTCGCAAGAAAAAAACTAAGTGATATTAATATCTATTCAATAAAAAAATTATATGAAAAAGACAATGCATTCAAAACTGCATTTGACCAATTTATTAAAGAATTTGGACATCGCGGTCCTGGAGAGTTTGATATTGCAAATAAAACCTATGCTGAAGACCCGGAAATTGTAATGCGTTTACTCATCGCACCCAGAAAGGATACCCTTTCTACTGACCGAAAAAGAATTATCAATGATATCCTCAATACTATAAAACCCTGCGCAAAGACAATTGTAAAATTATTCCTGCCCAGGCTTGAGGCATATATTCCATTAAGAGAGAATGGCAAACACTATTATTTCAAGCAGATGGCAAAGATAAAAGAACAACTATTTGCAATTGCAGAACCTCTAAAAAGAGAAGGTTTTCTAAATGAAAAAAGGGATATATTCTTTCTCTCCTTTGATGAATTGAAAAAAATTGCTGATAAAAAACTTAAAAATTCTGAAGTTATTAAACTCATTGAAAATAGAAGGGAGGAATGGCATTCATTCAAGCAGGCATCGGTTCCTGATATAATTTATGAAAGTGGTGAACGGCTCAGTGCTGCTCTACCTGACAGAAATATTATGTATGGTGAACCATTAAGCTTTGGTAAAGTGCGGGCAAGGGCGTGTATCATTAAAGACCTAAAAGAAAGCGATAAATTGAAAAATGGCGAAATACTTGTCACCCACCACGCTGACCCTGCCTGGACACCATTATTCTCAATCGCCTCAGGTGTCATTATTGAGGTTGGAGGTTTTGTCTGTCATGCAGCAACTGTAGCACGGGAAATCGGTATACCAGCAGTTGTTATTAAAGGCGCAGGTTCAATCATAAAAGATGGACAGGAGATTGAATTGGATGCAGACTCAGGCTCTGTGAAAATCATTGACCATTCGTAAAATAAAAAATTTTTATTTTTTGATTCATTGTATATCTGATTTTCTGTATTAAATTTTTTATTCTGAATATGTTACTGAATTTTCCAAGCCTTCCCAGACTGTAATTGATTTTACACTCTTTATTTTTTTCTTTATTTGTTGATAGATATATACTGCAATCCACTCGGTAGTGGCATTATGCCTTCTGAAGAACGGCAGATGATTGAGATTTTTATGGTCAAGTTCCGAAAGAATTTTTTTCAGAACCAATTTTACCTTTCGGAAGTCCATTGCCATACCAAGCTTATCAAGATTCTTAACCTCCACCCTAACTTCTATCCTATAGGTATGGCCATGCACATCAGCACAATCACCTTTATAGCCCTTTACCTGATGGGCAGCAGAAAAACTTCCCTGAACTGATAATTCAAACATATTCACTCCTTATCCGGCATTTTTTTCAATTATCTCTATCTGTTAAGTACAATGCTCTTATGTTCATCTATTTTATAATTCAGATTAAGAAAGTATACTATTTCTTCATCTAATTTTTCTAAGTCTAATAAAACTTTTTTTCGTCTTGGTTTTCCATTGGCATTTCTAAATCTATTCTAATAAAAGAAATTTGCTCTAAATCAAATTCTGTTTTCCTTAATCTTGACCAGGCACCTCTCTTAATCCTTTCCAACTCGTATTTAGATTTTCCACCCTTGAGCTCTTCATGCCATTTTTGAAATGTTCTTTTTTCATCGTTATATTCTACTTTACCCATAGCAAGTATTACTCCCACACAACCATATCTTTCAATTGCCTTCGCTGTTGCTTCATTATCATTAACTATTATTTGATGACTACTTGTATTAATAGCGTGAGATTTAAAATCCCAGGGTATTTTATAAAAACCATCAAATCTTACATTACCAAATTTAGGGCCGGGCATCTGTATAAGCTCTTTCAAAAAATTTTCGCACAAAAATTGGAAGTACCAGCCAATCCACTCCATCTGTTTCCAATGTGAAAAACCGAATTTTTTCATCGTCAAAATAAAATTTCTTCCATCCCAGATGAGCGGAATATTTTTAATTTTCTCTGCAATTTCCTTTGATAATCTTAAAAACTCTTTCTTTCTCATTTTTTATTCTTATTTTTTTTATTTTTCCACCAGCTGCTTATTTTGACATCCATTATTAGACCGTCTTTGTTTAGATAATAATTCAGCAGGTGTTCAAAGACAAATTTCCCAGCTCTTCCGATCTCACCCATAATAAAATCCCGCCCCAATATATATGAAACAACACCGACCATTCCACTTCCGCACATAGGATCAAAAATTAAATTTCCTTTAATAGAAAAATGCTCAATCAAACATTGTAATAATTTACATGGTAATCGCGTTGGATATTTAGGCATATTTACTTTATAATCTCTTTTAAAATTCAAGGTTGATAGATTGGGTTCTCCATACTGACAATGGTGGGTAGAGCATCTATTTTTGAATGTCCACTTTTCACCTTTGGTGACCCAGTAAATTTCATAAACATTATGAGAGGGTCTTTTTCTGCAAACCGGTGCAAAATTATAAGTCCAGTACATTTTTCCTTTTAATTTCAATCCATTAAACTTCATAATTATGTTATGGATTATATTACTGTTGTTCCATCCTGAAAAGATTAAAGCTTGGCCATTATTTTTTAAATTATTTTTAATACATTCTAATAATTGTTGAATTTTCTCTCCATATTCTGAAGTCTTCCATTCTACATAACCATCCACAACATTATTTACATTTCTATGATAATTTGTTTGTTTGCCACTGAAATCTATTCCAAATGGTGGATCAGTTAATATCAAATCAGCTTCAACTCCGGACCAATCATTAAAATCTTTGATGATGTATTTTTCTAATAATTCTTTAATAATTGTATTACTTAAATCAGCAGATGGTTCGGATTTAAAAATGGTTAGATTCTGTGAAAATAAATCCTTATTCATATAATATAAATTTTATCCCATAAAGTCATAAAGTCAAGGGTGATGTGCCTTAGAATTTAACAAAACTATCTTTTAATTTGCAATAAATTCTTGCCTTATCAACCTTTGCTACACTTTCATTGGTTATATTTATATTCATACTGCAAATTTTTTAGTACAATGCGAGATTCGGAAAAAAATCTTAATGCAGAATCTTCCCGATAATCTGGATATGTCCATTCAAGGGGTCGGAATTGACGGTCTTTATAGATTAGCGTAACTTCTGCGTATATGCCCCTGCCCAGGTATATCCTGTGTGCGTAATTCTTTGTTGAGGCGAGGATGATATTGTTCAAAGAAACCAGACCCGGGTCAATATTTATTTTTCTCCCACCATTTTCATTCAAAAAATTTTTTTCAATCTCATTACTCTTATGCTTCAAATCTATAAGCAAATCCGGTTTGATTAATTTTTCAAATAATATCCATTGCCGCAAAAGACCTTCACCCATTTCATTTGTGTAGTATGTGGTATGGATGAAAGGAAAAATATCAGACTTTTTAATGACCCCACCAACCAAATCTTTTAAGCCATCAAGTGCAGAATAAATATCAAAATCACTAATATATATCAATCCGGCAAATGCAAAAACTTTTTGAGGTTCTTTAATCTCTGCCATTACACACCCGGACACAGACTCCACAGATATATTGTCCAATACCCGGTATCCGGGAAAATTCTCTTAATTTTGTCAGACACTTTTTTAAATCTAACCCCTGCTCGCTGATCGCGCCAGCAGGGCAGGCAATAATACATTTTCTACAATTACCACAGTCACCCGAAATCTTTTCATCTGGTTCAAATTCAATGTCAGTAAGAACCGAAACATAGCGCACCTGTGCCCCAAATTGGGGATTAACCAGAAGTCCGCTCCTACCAATATAACCCAACCCTGATTCCAGGGCAAGCAATTTATGAGAGATGTGACCTTTCTGATTTTGCCAGTCCACGGTCTGAGAAGCAGGAATTGCCAGAGCATTAAACCCTTTATCTACAATGAATTGCACAAGATGGTATGCGGTCTGGTCAAGGAGCCAGTTTACTGTTTTATAGTGCTGTTTATAAATGAGCGTGGGGCTATCTTTTATAGTATTCAGGACACTCTTTGCTATTTGATAACCAAACACAATTACCCGCGGATAATTTTCGGTTATTTCAAATTTTTCTACGGTCGTTGGAATTTTACCAAAACCAATAATTTTTACCCGATAATTTTTTAAAAACTGTTTTACTTCTTCTTTTACTGACATTAATCTTGGATGTCTTTAAATTCTTCTTCTATGGATTCGTCAGCCTTTTCCTGTTCTGATTGTGAACTCATCGGAGTCTCAATGGCGGGTTCAGCAAAATCTTCTTCCCTGGGCAACTCACTCAAATCCCTTATGCCAAAATATCTCAAAAATTCATTGGTCGTGCTATATTTTATTGGCCTTCCTGGTGTGGGTAATCTGCCACAGGTCTTTATCAAGCCTTTTTCCAGAAGGCTCTCAAGGATATACGAAGAATCCACACCCCTTGCCTTTTCAACCTCGGCACGGGTAATGGGCTGGTGATAGGCAATAATTGCTAGTGTTTCCAGTGCTGCCTTTGATAACTTCTCTTTTTTCTGTTTTAGTTTACCCACAAAGTCAGCATATTCAGGTAATGTGTAAATTTGAAAACCACCTGCAACCTCTTTTATTTCAAATGCCCGACCTGTTTCTTTGTATTCCTGATTCAGTGTTTCAATATGACTTCTGACCTCTTCAGCCGGGCAATTGACAATATCCGCAATTCTTTCCACACTTAGAGGTGCATCAGTTGCTATCAATAATGCTTCAATGATTTGCTTCATATAACTCCATTAATCTCAATACTATTTTATTCCAATTAAACTTTTCGTCAATACTCTGCTTGGCATTTTCACCAAGTTTTCTACACAATGTCTTATCCAGAGCAAGTCTTTTAATTGCATAAGCAAGTGCCTCAGGGTCATTATGCGGAACAAGTAGCCCATTAAACCCATCAATCACAACATCAGTGATGCCACCCACATTTGATGCAATCACGGGTTTAGAATAAGCCATTGCTTCAATCATAACCACACCGAGCCCTTCTGTATCACCATGCTTATCATAAGTGGCAGGCAAAACAAAAAAACTACAATTCTGATAGTATTTATATAGTTCTTCAGTTGAAACCCAGCCCGTGAATACAATTCTTTTTGTCAATCCATAGTCTGCAGCCATCTTTTCCCAGTTTTTCCGTTCAGGACCATCGCCGATAATAACTACATTATGAAGAATATCCTGGTAGATTTGTTTAAATGCATCAATCAATATGTGCACACCCTTTCTCTCAACATGCCGACCAACAAATAATATGTAATGTTCATCTGATAGTTCAGCAACCTTTGACTCAACAGTAATACTAAAGGGAATAATCGGAATATCTTTTTTGACAATCCCTTTTAATTCGCTTGCGGTATGGTTTGAGATTGCGGTGATGACATCAGCACGGTTTATTAACCAGGCAAAGGGTTTGACAAAAAAAGGAAATTTTTTCTTTAGCCAGCGGATCTCAAGACCATAAAATGTAGCAAAGATACAACAGCGGGAAAATGCCTTTGCACACAGTCCAAAGATGATGTGGGGAAAGGGCCAGTTGATATGGACAATATCAAATTTTTTCTTTCGCACAAGCCGGGCAATGGCAATCGTGCCAAACAGTAGATAGAAAAAACTCAACACTACATTCAACCCGCCTTTGCCGAATTTGTCCACTGCAGTCTCTTCGTGGGTCAGCCTTTCGTATTTTTTAAAAAAATACCTGAATCTGTATACATTAATGTTATGCCAGACCTGGTTACGCATTCCTTTGTAACTTGATGTAAAAACTGAAATTTCAATACCCTTGTTGCTCAGCCGCTTAATGAGTTCGGTCATCCAGGGTGTGATAACATCACCTTCATATCGGGGAAATGCCGTGGCAACAAAGAGAATCCTCATTGCAAAAATCCCAAATTCCAAACCCCAGATTCAAAATCCCAATTTTTATAAAATAATTTCATTTGATAATCTTCCATTTCAAAATGTTCCATATCGCCTGGATGCCATCTTTTACACCAATCTTTTTACCTGCCTTGCGACCATAATAAGAAACAGGAACTTCAAAAATCTTAATCTTTCTTCTCAATAATTTGCAGGTAATTTCCGGTTCTATTTCAAATCTTGATGATACAAGATTCAAACTCTGGAGCAATCTGCGGTCAACCATTTTATAACAGGTCTCCATATCTGTGATGTGTCCCTGAAACATAAGATTGGTAAGCAGGGTTAATACACGATTGGCAAAATAACTCTTTTTTAAGAACTTGCCTTTGCCCAGAATCCTTGAGCCATAGACCACCCTTGTATAACCA
Source organism: Caldifarciminota bacterium (assembly GCA_037444665.1). GTDB lineage: Bacteria > Hydrothermota > Tepidihabitantia > SM23-42 > JAOAFX01 > JAOAFX01. The sequence continues at coordinate 5,098 of JBBILZ010000046.1, read as the reverse complement.
GCAGAGATGGGTTTGAGGAGTTTTGGATACTCCTCGGGTGAATACTCCAAATCAGCATCCTGGATAATTACCACATCACCACTCACATACTTCAATCCAGTGCGAATAGCAGCACCCTTGCCCATATTCTTTTCATGAAATACAACCTTTACATCGTTCAATTTTTTTAAATAGTCTCTTGTGCCATCCGTAGAAAAATCATCTACAACAATAAGTTCTTTTTTAAGCTGAACTGCTTTTACTGCCTGGAGCAATCTTTCTATATTACCACGCTCATTATAAACTGGAATAACCACGGAAACCATCAATTCTGTTTGCACTTGTTGATTATAGCAAAAATTTTTAGATTGTCAATTGATGAAAAAAGAAATTAGGTTGACATTGTGATTGTTTTGAATACAATATGATTATGGAAGTATGTGCCTTCACAGAAAAGAACCACCATGAATGGGAAGAACTTGTCTATCAGGCAAATAATGGGACAATCTTTCACACCCTAAAATTTTTGAGTTACCATCCACCAGGACGCTTTAAACACAACAATTTACTCATTAAAGAAAAAGAAAATATCATTGCTTTAGTTCCTGCAGTAGTGGAAGATAAAACAATGATCTCGCACAAGGGTGCGTCCTATGGTGGATTTGTGTTAAAAAACGGTATCGGAATCCATGAAATCTATCTCTGTGTATCACATTTGATAGAATATCTAAAAAAAGAAGGGATTAAAAAATTGGTATTGACCCAGACCCCGCTCATTTATTACCAGGAACCGCATCAATACATTGATTTTGCATTAATGCGCCATGGATTTAAATACCGTAAAAGAGAGATTACCGCAGTCATACCCCTTGATGTGGCAGAACCACTTTTAACATTTCATCCTGATGCACGACGTTCTACAAAAAAGGCTATGCGTGAGGGGCTCAAGGTAAAGATTTCTGATGACTATGCCCAGTACTACGAAATATTAAAAAATAACCTTGGTATGCGCCACAATGTCTCACCAACCCATACCCTGCCCGAACTTTTAAAATTAAAAAATCTTTTTCCTGATGAGATAATTTTATTTGGTGTTTATCTCAAAGAAAAAATGATTGGTGGGATGGTCGTCTTTGTAACGAATCCGCGCGTAATCCTTGCCTTCTATATCAGCCATAATGCACATTACCAGGCATATCGTCCAGTTAATATTCTGTTCTACGAAGTAATTAAATGGGGAAGGTTAAAAGGCTACAAATACCTTGACCTGGGCACATTCACCCTGAATATGGAACCGAACTGGGGGCTTGGAAGATTCAAAGAAAATTTCAATGCGCGGGGATTTTTAAGGGACACCTATGAACTGGAACTTTAAAAAAGGAGGTAGGATGATAATTAATAGAATAAAAATTTTTATATTAATATTTATTCCATTTCTTTTTTTAAAAGCAGAAGAGATTGATTCAGCAAGGGTCTATCTACAGATGGCAAATACTGCCTTGACTAAGGGAGAATACCAGAGCGCCATTGATAACTATAAATCTGTATTAAGATTCAGGCCAGGCCATACTGCAGTGACCTACAATATTGCCTGCTCCTACAGTTTAATGAACAATAAAACCGAGGCATTGAAATGGCTCAATAAGGCGATTGACCTGGGTTTATATTCATTTGATGAAGATGAAGATTTAAATAATATCAGGGAAACAAAAGAATACAAAAGATTGCTTGCCAAGGCGAACAAACTACTTAAACAACTCAAAGGTCAGGTATTTGAACCGCTCACAACCCTGCCGGAAAATTATGATACAAACAGGGTTTATCCCTTAATCATTGCTATGCATGGCTGGGGTAGTAATCCTGAAGACTTTTCACGAGCCCTGCAAAAAATTTCCAATGCCACAGGATACATTCTCTGCTGTCCTTATGGTCCGTATATTATGGGCAAAACAAGTTTTGGCTGGTCAGAGCTTGAAGATGCAGAAAAGAGAATAATTGAGACGATTCAATTTATGGACAATCACTACCGAATTGATAGAGAGCGGATAATCCTTTTAGGTTTTTCTCAGGGAGGCACAACTGCTTATTATCTTGGATTAAAGGACGTAGACCTGTTTAAAGGTGTTATTGTAGTTGCGGGCTTTTATGATTCAACCTTTAATCAATATGTGAATATGGCAAAAGAAAAAGGGATAAAATTTGTAGTAATGATAGGCGAAGATGAACCAGAATACAGGGTAGAAGGAAATCTATATGGATTAAAGGCATTAATCAATGCTGGCATCAGTGTAAGTTTTCAGGCGTATGCGGGCTATGGTCACGCAATTCCAGGAGATGTTGAATTTGAAATAAAGAGGGCAATTGACTGGCTGCAAGTGAAATAATATATTTTTATTGGAGAGCTATGGTAATCATAATTTTTTTGGCAATAAATCATAGCAATGGGTATATTCAGGAATTCAAATTGCAGGATGAAAATCTTTATGTGAACCAGAGATTACAGAATTCTGTGTTAAACTATGGTTTTGAATTTATCGCAGCCGAAGCGGGCGCATTAGTATCCCATTTCAGCCTGTATTCTTTCAACACTGAGGAACAATGGAAAAAAGGACCTGAACGCTGGTTCTCTGGTATCGGCTATGCCCTACTTACTACGACGACAAGCACTGCTGCCACACATTTAACAGGAAAACTCTTTAATCAAAAAGGCAATTGGTACAAAGCAGCAATCGGCGCAGGTATTGCAAGTATATTTGTTTCTTTTATTGAGTATAATTACCATAGATTCGGTGTAGAATATACGCTATTTCCAGCATACGGCGCAGTGGTTGGTTATAACTGGGATAGTAATAAATTCTTCAGGCAGACAGGGATATATACATTTGAAGGTATGGGTGGATGTATTGGATTGGGACTCTCTTTTTTGATCAGCATTTACTTTTATTCTTTTAATTACGAATATATTGAACCACAGAATATAATCCCCTTGTACACCGCATCTAATATGCTCTTTACCAGCACAACCACAACAATTACAGGAAAGTTGTTTAAAGAGCGCGGCTCATGGTGGAAATCTGCAATTGGTGCAGGGATTGGGGCATTGATAAGTTCTGCTGCTTTTTCTTACTATGAATCCAGCAATAGTAAACCCTGGCCCAGGATTATCGGAATTACAATTACACTACTACCTCCGGCCGGTGCGGTTCTTGGATATAATCTACATTGATTATGAAAGATAGAAAAATAAGCTTGGGGCATGGTTCAGGTGGCTTATTAACTAATCGTTTAATAAAAGATTTAATTCTAAAATACTTTCCTGACCCGGCATTAAAAAAACTTGAAGACTCTGCAGAACTAAATATCAAGAAAAAGAACATCGCCTTTACTACAGATTCCTATGTGATAAATCCCATATTTTTTCCAGGTGGAGATATTGGCAAACTTTCAATCTGTGGCACGATAAATGACCTGACAATGAAAGGAGCAATCCCACAATATATCTCTTTTTCTCTAATTCTTGAAGAAGGCTTGGAATTTATTGCGTTGGAAAAAATTTTAAAATCTGCATCAGCAACTGCGAAAAAGAGCGGGGTGCGCGTGGTGTGCGGTGATACAAAGGTGGTGGAGAGAGGGAAGGCAGATAAGATTTTTATCACGACCTCGGGCATCGGCACGATCAAAAAACATTTAGGAGTTGAAGAGATAAAGCCCGGTGACAAGGTTATTATCAGCGGCACAATTGGAGACCATGGCATTGCGATAATGAATCAGCGGTTGAACCTAAATTTAAAGGCAAACTTTAAAAGCGATTGCGCACCATTAAATCTTATCACCAATAAATTATTTCAAAAAGATTTTAACATAAAATTTATGCGCGACCCCACCAGGGGCGGTGTCGTTGCGGTTTTGAATGAGATTACAGAAAAAAAAGAATGGGGCATTGTCATTAGCGAAGCGGATATCCCTGTAAAACCTGAGGTAAAAGGTGCCTGTGAGATTCTTGGACTTGACCCACTCTATATTGCAAACGAAGGTAAATTTATTGCAGTAATTGATAGCAGTCATACCAAAGCAGTTTTATCTTTTTTAAAAAAATATCCTCTCGGGAAAAATGCCCGGGTAATAGGTGAAATAAAAAAAGACCTTTCTGGAGTATGGTTACGCACAAACATTGGCGGATTAAGGCCACTCTTACAACTTGAGGCCGAAGGCCTGCCAAGAATCTGTTAGGTCAGTCTTCACACTTCAAATCCATTCCTTGATACTGGATACTGGATACTCGATACTTGATGTTTGATTCTCGATACTTGATACTGGATTTATTCTGCCTTTCCCCTCGCATTTGCTCGGGACCTTCGGCTGGTCTATTTAGTTTTTTTATCCCCTACTTACTACCTACTACCTACTATCTCCCAACTTCACATCCACATATCCTCCCATCCCCTGATTCCCCCTGATAACCCTTTATTACCCTTTCAAAACACGGGACTAAAGTCCCTACTCCAAAAGATAGTCGGTGGTTATAGGGCGTGGCCGCCGGTATGGTTATAGGCCATGGTCATTTTTGGTCTATTTAGTCTGTCTGGTCTTTTTGGTCTCTCTATTTTTCATCATCACATGCGGGCGGCGAAACCGTCCAACGACAAATGATTCACTTTGAGGTATTTAGGTATTTAGGCATTTTGGACTTTTAGGTATTTTCTTTACCGAACAACCACCACCTTCATCAAACCACTCTCAATACCTTCCAATTTCAAGAAGTATATCCCATTTGAAAGCCCAGCAGTGGGTAAGGAGAGATTGCCTTTTAAACCCTTATTGATATTATAGGTCCTTATCTTCTGGCCAAGGGTATTATAAAAGCACAAATGCACTTCTTTTTCTAAAGGAATGTCCAAGAGCAATTCTATACTCTCCTGCACTGGGTTCTTTAATAACCTTATCCGTGATAGCCCTTTTGAGCTACCTTCTGCAATCCCTATTCCATAATATTGATAAATCCTTAGACCAGCATCATGATCTGCGACATAGGCATAAGAACCAGAGACATAGACATCCCAAGCGCCGCCTGGTGTATCATAATAGCCTGTCTCATAAGGTGAGGAGGGGTTTGAGACAT
>JBBILZ010000045.1:0-19825 GCA_037444665.1 Caldifarciminota bacterium | reverse complement strand
TTGATTTTTGGGTATTGACAAAAATCAAATTTTGAATATAATGTATTATATGAATTTTGCTATGAGGACCAATAAAGTTAGAGTTTTGGGAAAAACTAAACTATTACGTAAATCGTTAAAAGTCTGTCGGTTTAGAGATGCGCTCCGTCATCGGTTATGGTTCATCGTTTAACGAATACAAAGGACGATGCCGTTTCGCTTTTCTAAACCGTGAACCGACAAACGAATCTTTCGTGCTTCAGATTTAATTCACTATGTTGTGTGGTGGATTGGATAATATATATAATTTATATTATATAATATTAAACTGGAATTCAGGGGTATTCTCTAATGTTGCCAGCACAGAACAGTATTTATCACGGGAAAGTTCAAATGACCTTATTAAGTCCTCTCGCCTATAATCACCTCTACATTCAATTTCATAAATTATCTTCAAGTATCTCCTTGGATGTTCAAGATTTTTCTCGCCCCTAAGCACCATCTGAAAATGGTCAATCTTTCCACCTTTTTTCTGTAAAATTGCCACAATATCCATTCCCATACAGCCTGCAAGTGCAACAAGCAACAGTTCCATAGGTTTAAATCCCTGTTCAAGACCCCCTGAGTCTTTATCTGTATCCACAATAATTCTGTGATTCTGCTCGTCCTGTGCTGTAAATTGTAATCCTTTTTTATTCCATATCAATGTTATCAATGCTCCTCCTGTATTCTAATCTTACTCATTTATCATAGTATCTATGATGGCTTCAAATGCTGGAATAAATTCATCTGCAAATCCGATTTGAGTCTTTCTAATTTTACCTTTTTTATCAATAAATAATGTGTGAGGGATTGCTTTAACACCAAATTTTTGAAAGATTTCATTTGTGCCCATTAATATTGGATAATTAACATTATTTTCGCGCCTGAATGTCTCAAGTAGGCTTCTATCTTCAGTGCTGATTCCAAGTATTAGTAACCCCTTTTCTTTGTATTTATCATAAATCTCAATTAGATGGGGGATTTCCCGTCTACAAGGCGGGCACCAGGTTGCCCAAAAATCTACTATCAATACCTTTCCTTTTAATTTTGAAAGGGTATATTCTTCACCATCAAGTGAATTCAGGGTGAAATCATTGGTGCCTGCTACCTGTTTAGAGTTCTTGCCTGTACAAAAAAGGCAGAAAAGACCGATTATTGCTATTAATAGCAATTTACTATGCTTCATTTCGTCTCCTTTGTTTTCTGGGTCTTTCTCGCTAAATATTTGTTCAACTTTTTCATTAAAATCTCCTTTGAAATATTACCAACAATCTTCTCTTTGATTTCTCCGTGTTCAAATATGAGAATTGTGGGAATATTCTGGATATCAAGTTCGTTTGTGGTCTTTATTTCATTATCCACATTGACCTTACCTATTTTTAATCTCCCCTCGTATTTTTGATCTATTTCTTCAAGATATTTAGTAAAAACAATACAGGAAGGCGACCAGATTGCCCAAAAATAGACCAGATAAAGCTGATTAGACTTTTCCACTTCCTGGAAAAAATCTATGTCAGTCAATTCAGTTATCATATTATTACCTCCTTGAAAAACAGAAACATATGGTAATGTTTCACGTGAAACATTTAAATATTTGCCCGGTATCCAATCTTTATCATTCTATTCAATTGCTGGTCTTTATCACTATTATCAAGCAAATCTCTGAGCCCAAACTCAAAAAATAATTGTTCATAAAACACAAACCTTATGCCTGTGTTTAAATACCCCCTGTTTTTATCCCTGTCATCATAAAAATTCGGTGAATAATCAATGATAATATGGGTAGAGCCAATTCCAAATCTAATGCCACCAAATATATCAAACCTTCCATTCTGTTCAAATGAGTAGTTCAATCCCAGGCTCGGAACAATCTCTAATCCTGGATACTCAAATACTTCTCCGATCTGGCAATATAGACCTTTGGACATTATATCATACCTTGTTGAATCATATTCACCATAGCCCTGATTATCAAAACCAATAACAATCCCTGGCACCATAAGGCTCTGTTCAATTAATAAAATTCTTGCCTGGATACCGGGTTGTTTATAAAACTCAGGGTTACCTGCTCCGATTAAATTTGACGCACCATAACTCAAACCAAACGAAAATCTATCCCATAGACCAATATGTGCATAACCAATTATTTCACCCACTGGTCCAAACCTCAATTGAACCGAATAGTTGCCATGGCTCAAAAAATCTATATCAGGCTGGTCAATCATATACATACTAAAGATTAATATGCTCAAAAACATGTTGCCTCCTTACAATCTGGGAATAATTTTCAATGCATCCGGTCCAAAAAGTTCACGAATCTTTGACAAAACTTCGGGCTGAGGGTCTATTTTTAATGACCTTGACCTTATATTTTTCGACCCATTTGCATCAGGAACCACAAACCAGACCTCGCAATTGCCCTGATGTTTGTTTAACAATTCCTGTAATTCTTTTAATTTATCTGTATGGAGCTCTTTGAATTCAATACTTATTTGGCGATAATGGCGATAAACATCTTCCAGTCGGTATATCTGCTCTCCTTTTAGCTTTTTCTTATCCTCCTCACCAAAAACCGAACCTTTGATAACCAGGATTGTATCTTCTTTTAGTAACTTAATACTCTTTTCATATTGGTCTGCAAAAATAAACACATCAGCCGCACCATCAAAGTCTTCAATCGTTATTATCGCATAATCCCTTCCCTTTTTATCTTTTTTTATTTTCTTTTCACTCAATATTCCACCAATGGTCAGATTTTTTCCATTTTCATACATATTTATTTCAGAACATGGTGTAAATCCCATTATGATAAACTCATTTCTATACTTTTCAAGGGGATGCTCTCTAAAATAGAATCCAAAAGCCTCTTTTTCAATAGCAAAATAATCTAAGTTGATATGTTTAGCAGATTGCTGATTATTTTTATTCTGTCCACCATCTCCAAATAATGATTCCTGGGCACCTTCTGCTTCCCGCTCTGTCATTTTATTCAATAACTTACCAATATCTGGTTCAAGGGATGAAAAAGCACCCGCTTTTATTAATGATTCAATTGCCTTTTTATTCAAACCTTTGTTCCGCCTCTGAAAATCATAGAAAGAACGGAATGGGCCCCTGTTTGTTCTTTCATTAACAATCGCCTCAGCAACAGGTTGGCCAAGATTTTTTATTGCGGCAAAACCATATCTTATTGAACTATCTTCAATTGAAAAATTATTAAAACTTTTATTTATATCTGGTGCCAATACCTCAATACCAAGGCTCCTTGCTTCTTTAATAAGGACATTGATTCTATCTGTATCATTTATTTCACTATTTAATGAAAAGACCATAAATTCTAATTTAAAATGGCACTTTAAATATGCGGTCTCATATGCAACCACTGCATATGCAGTCGCATGGGACTTATTGAATCCATAACCAGCAAAAGGGGCAATCTGATTGAAAATCTTCTCTGCTATCTCTATTGTTATCCCATTCTTTGAAGCACCATTTATGAACTTTTCGCGTAATTCCTGCATTAATTCAGGATTCTTCTTTGCCATTGCCCGCCTCAGATTATCTGCTTCTGCCAGGGTAAATCCTGCAACCTCTGAGGCAATCTGCATTACCTGTTCCTGATACAGGATAGTGCCATAGGTCTCTTTGAGTATCCGTTCTAATTTCGGGTGTAAATAATTTATCTTTTTGGGATTATTTTTATTTTCAATAAGGTTCTGGATATTTACATTACCCATTGGACCAGGACGATATAGGGCTATAATCGCGATAATATCCTCAAATTTCTCCGGTTTCATACTTTTGAGTAATTCCTGCATACCTTGACTTTCAAGCTGGAATACACCAATTGTTTTACCTTCTTTTAGTAGATTATATGTCTCTTTATCATCAAATGGAATATCTTCTTTTTGCAAATTTATTGCCTTAAGGCATTCATCAATCACGGTCAGGGTCTTCAATCCAAGAATGTCCATCTTTAATAACCCGATTGACTCAAGCGCATTCTTTTCATACTGCGTGGAAATATCACCCCTTTCTGGATTCTTATATAAAGGAACATATTCGGTTAGTTCCTTAGGTGTAATAACAACACCAGCAGCATGGATTGAGGGATGGCGGGCAAGCCCTTCTAATTTTCGTGCTATTTCAATCAATTCACTATATTCTTTTTTAGAGTCAATAACCTTCTTGAATTCTTTATTCTCTTCAATGACCTGCTCAATCTTTTTATTATGAGGAATCATCTTGGCAATCTGGTCCACTTCGTTAAGAGGGATACCCAGAACCCTTGCCACATCCCTTACCACTGCCCTTGCCTGCATTGTGCCAAAGGTTATTACCTGGGTAACATTCTTTTCTCCATACCGTTGTTTTATATATTCTATCACCTCTTCGCGTCGCGTATCACTGAAGTCTATATCAACATCGGGCAAGCTGAGACGCTCTGGATTTAAAAACCGTTCAAACAATAGATTAAATTTTAATGGATTAACATCCGTAATACCAAGCACATATAAAACAAGACTTCCAACCGCAGAGCCCCTACCAGGACCCACTGGTATATTATGTTCTTTTGCATACTGGATTATATCGCGCACAATCAAAAAATATCCTGCAAGCCCCATCTTTTTAATAACCTTAAGTTCATAATTCAAACGCTCTTTTATCTCTTCGGTCAATTGCGCAAACCTCTTTTCTACATTCTGCAGAGCCAAATCTTTTAGATAATCAAAATCTGATTCATATGCTTCGGGTCTGGGAAAGCTTGGCAATTTAACATCCTTCCCCGATGTATCAATGAGTAGATTACAACGCTCTGCAATCAATCGCGTATTGGATAAGGCTTCAGGCAGTTCTTCAAATAGAATGGACATCTCCTTAGGTGAACGAAAATATGCCTGATGCGTTTCAAATTTTAATCTTTCTTTATCAGCAAGGGTCTTCCTGGTCCCAATGCACAATAATACATCGTGCGCCTTATAATCATCAGGAGAAAAATAATGGCAGTCATTGGTCGCCACAGGTGGTGCATCATATTTTCTGCTTAACTCAAGGAGTGTTTTTATGGTCTCTTTTTCGTTTTTTAAGCCTAACTGCATTATTTCAATATAAAAATTATCCTTACCAAATATCTCTTGATACTCTTTTAAAGCGGCTTCTGCACCATTTAAATCACCCATATTTACGCGATATGGGACCTCTCCCTTAAAACAACCAGATAAACCAATAAGGCCATGATGATAGGTTTTTAATAATTCTTTGTCTATCCTCGGTTTATAATAAAAACCTTCAAGATAGGCAATTGATGAAAGTTTTATCAAATTCTTATAGCCAGTTTCATTTTCACACAAAAGTGTTAAATGAAAAGAAGATTCAGGTATTTTACTATCCCTTGACTGGTCTTTGTGCGAACGCGGGGCAACATATGTTTCTATGCCAATGATCGGTTTAATCCCCCTTGCTCGGGCAATTTTATAGAACTCTATAGCACCAAAAAGATTTCCATGGTCAGTTATTGCCAGCGCATCCATCTCATATTTATGAGCCAGTTTTACGAGTTCTTCAATTGCCATCGCTCCGTCAAGTAGTGAATATTCTGTGTGATTATGAAGATGGATAAAAGGTTTCACTTTATTTCAACCTGCATTATTAATATTTTTCACCTAAAGGAAGATATAATGGATTTGCACAATATATCTCTTTACACCTCGGACACAGGACAAAGTTAAACTCCTTAAATACCTCTTCTTCAAGCAATTCTTCAGGCACTGCTCTTATCTTTTCTATTTCCTTTTGTATATCAATATTACCATCTTTTATGTTAATAATTCCATCAAAATCAGCAAAGATTTTTATGATTAAACGGTAAAAAAGATCTCCAGGATTGATTATTTTCTGGCATCGGCTACATATTTGTGAAGCCATTTTATGATAAGGTTAATAGCACCTTTTTACAGACCTCTTTTAATGTTTCAAATACACCTATACCCTGCACAGCAACTGCTTCAAAATAAGGATACTTGTTTTGAGGATTAAGAACTTTTTGAAGCTCTTCAACCGATGTAATATTGGGTAGATCCCTTTTGTTATATTGAATAATTAAAGGGATCTTATCTATTGCAATATTATAAGTTCTTAAATTATCCTCCATATTCTGAAAGGACTCAATGTTTTCATCAAACCTTTCAATCTGGGAATCAGCCACAAATATAATACCATCAACACCTTTCAGTATCAATTTTCTTGATGCATTGTAAAAGACCTGTCCGGGTACAGTATATAAATGAAATCTTGTTTTAAACCCCTTTATTGTTCCCAGGTCAACTGGAAGAAAATCAAAGAATAGGGTTCTGTCCAGCTCAGTTGCCAAACTTATCAATTTCCCTTTTATTTCAGGATTAAGTTTTGTATAGATATACTTTATATTTGTGGTCTTTCCACCAAGTCCCGGTCCATAGTATACAATCTTACAGTTGATCTCCCTTGATGCGTAGTTTATTAATGCCATTTAATTAAATCTAATTAATCTAAAATCCAAATAGTTTATCAAGTTCATCTTCTGCTGCCTTTGTAAAATCAATATCAAAGGGCTTCTGAGAAATTTGGTCTTTGCCTATTTTCTTGAAGATGTCCTCAAAAATCTTTTCCAGTTCCTGAGCAGTATTCTTTGCCTTTACCCGCACCAATCCCAGGGTGGTTCGCTGGTCAAATATCACCGCAAGAATTACCCGATTTGCAACAAGACAGACATAGAGATTCTCTTTTTCACCCTGGTGAAATAATGTAGAAAATTCTTTTTCTCCAATCAATGTTGCCAATTGACTTGTTGCTGCAAAATCAGCCGCAGATAATGTTGCAAAGGAGGACACATCCATTCTTGTTGTATCGCCAGCAGATGTTATTAATTGTCCTGCCTTATCAATAAGTAAGATCGTTCGGGCATTGGTTCCCTGAAGCAGACGATTCAGGGCTTCAGTTATCGCCCAGAAATCTTCTTCAAAAATATTTATACCTTCCTGCATCATAACATTATAAATATAATTTGACAAAAGTCAAGCATTGACTTATATTAATTTTGGAATAAAATTAATCAGGAGGTTTTATGAAATTAATTAATTGCGTTCTGTTCGGAATTTTATTAATTGGTTGTGCACAGAATGCAACTGTTGAAATTGGATTTAATGATAGCGCACTTCTTGCCGGAACATTTGGTGATATGATTATCCGGGTTTCAAAAATTGAAATGCTACAAAATAAAGAATATACAACGCTCTGGGAAGGTAGTAGTATTGTTATGGTGCCGGTAAATGGCGAAGATTTTTGTAGCATCACAAATGGTTATATTTCAATTGTCCCGGGAACTTATAAAACCATGCGTATAACGATTGATTCATTGATTTATAAGATTGATAATTCAACCGCTCTGTTAATTGATTCTGTTTATCAATTTAATGCCACTGCATTCAGCGACCTCGTGGTTGAAGATAACGATGAATATAGATTTGTTGTGAGCATTGCAAGCACCAATTGGTTTGATGGCGAATCATTAAAAATAAAAACTGGCCATCAACCATTTGAAGGTGCAAGCCTTAAGATTTATTATTGATGGTGCGCGAATTATTAAAATTTAAGCAGGTAACCTCTACCCAGGATGTGCTTAAAAGATTTATTAAAAACAAAAAGGAGATTGCAGTATTTGCCTATACCCAGACCCGCGGCAGGGGACGACAAAAAAGGAACTGGTATTCTCCTTCAGGTGGTATATATCTATCTATCCTTATGTTTCCAGCAAAACAGATAAATACAATTCCGTTGATTGCTGCTCTTTCCGTTATTAAATCTTTAAAAGAATTCAATTTTACAAACCTGTCCATCCACTGGCCCAATGATGTGCTCCTTAATAATAAAAAAATTTGTGGTATATTATGTGAAAAATTTAATGATGCGGTCATCTGCGGAATAGGTCTAAATGTGAATGTGAAAAAAATGCCGTCAAAATTGCCGAATGCTACATCTTTATTTATAGAAACAGGGAAGACCTACAATCTGGATGAAATACTTAATAAAACCTTACAAAATTTCTGGATCTTATATGATGATCTTCAGGCAGATAAATTCAAACCTGCAGCTATTTATCATTATATCAGTGGTCTGGGTGAACCGATTGAAGTTAAGCTATCATCAAAGGAGACGATAAAAGGAATAATCCACAATATTGACGAAGACTGGACATTACTGGTTCGCACCGAAGATGGGTTAATAAAAAAGATTTATTATGGTGATGTTACTCGTTTGTCATGATACTGACCATTGATATAGGAAACACAAACATTCATATTGGATTGTATTATCAAGAAAAGATGGTTATGAATAAAAAATATGCAAGAAAATATGGAATAGATAAAAAATTTTTTCAAAACCTCTACCGCACAAAAAATATTGAAGGTGTTGGAATTGCCTCAGTAGTCCCCATATTGGGCAATAAATTGACCAGTTATTTTAAGAAAAGTTTTGGGATAGAACCAATCGTTGTTTGTTCCACATTGAAAATGCCTGTTAAGATTGCTTATAAAAATCTTGGTGCAGACCGCATCGCCAATATTGTCGGTGGGTTTACACGCTATCACAGAAATTTAATCATTCTAAGCTTTGGCACCGCAATCACCTGTGATGTTATATTAAAAAATGCTATTCATTTAGGTGGAATAATACTGCCCGGTCTAAAGACACAGTTGTGGAGCCTTAAACAACGAACTGCATTATTAAAAAATATCCATCTTGAACAACCCACCTCCATTTTAGGAAAGAATACAAATGAATGTATCCGCTCCGGTATTATCAATGGAATAAAATTTGGTATTCAGGGATTCATTCAAAAAATCAAAAGAACCACGGGCAAGCATTACAAAATAATTGCGACTGGTGGCGATGTCAAAAAAATATCTGGTCTTATTCCTGAAATAGACACTTATGACCATGATTTAATCCATTATGGCATCCTTAATCTTTATTACTATAATGCCTGAGATAAAAAAATATATCACCCGCTCCCGAGCCGAAACGATTGGACTTGCGCGCGAGTATGCGCAATACTTAAAACCGGGTGATACTATTTACCTCGTTGGTGAATTAGGTAGTGGAAAGACCACCTTTACCAAGGGTCTGTGCAAGGGACTGGGAATTAAAGAAGTAGTATCCAGTCCCAGTTTTGTGATTGTCTCCGAATATCAGGGGAAACTAAAAGTTTGCCATATTGACCTCTATCGACTGAGCACATCAGATATCAATTCGCTCCATCTTGAAGAATACTACGACGACCATGGAATAACAATAATTGAATGGGCAGATAGATTGCCAAATTTTTCAAAGCAAAAAAATGCTGGTCTGTATATCTTTTTTAATGTAAAAGGAAAAAATCAAAGGGAGATCTGCATTGAAGATCTTAGGCATTGATACATCGTCAACAATATTTTCAATCTGCTTGGTTGAAGAAGAAAAGATTCTTTATGAATTGAGATGTGAACGTTCTTTTTATAAAAATAGTAAAGATGCGGGTTTTTTCAGCAACCTTAAATATTTATTAGAAGCAATGAACAACCCACAGATAGATGCCATTGCGATAACAATCGGTCCGGGAATGTTTACATCCCTGCGCGTGGGGCTTGCCTTTGCCAAAGGACTATATTTGAGCCGCAATATTCCAATCTATACAGTTAATACGCTTGAATTAATTGCAGTATCTTTCCCTGGTATCATTCTCAAAAATAAAATTGATGGTAGAATCATAATTGCTCCAGTCATCAATGCTTTTCAGAATGAAATTTATGTAGCATTCTACAAGCGTCACAAAAGGATTGGTCAGGATTTATTAATCACACCTGATTTCCTTATAAAATATATCAACAATAAATTCAAACAGAAGGATACAATTATCATCTTAGGGCCCGGTGTTCAAATCCTTAAACAGCATAGTACTTTTGCCAAATTTATAAAGAAATCCGAACAGATAATTTTACTGGATGCCGAACTTTTTTTTCCATCAGCGGCAAAGGCAATTACGACGGCACTGCCCCGAATCAGAAAAAAGGAGTATGATAGCCCTGAGCTACTTGAGCCTTATTACATTAAAAAAACATCTGCCGAAGCAGGGGTGCGTAAATAATGGATTATTCAATCAGACCAATGAGATTTTCAGATATTGACCAGATATACACCATTGAATCGCAGGTCTTTCCCAATCCCTGGCCCAGGTCATTCTTTGAAAATGATTTGCAAAAACATAATACCGTTGCACTCGTTGCCGATAACGCTGACTGTATTGTCGGTTATGCACTTGCTGATTGTATTGCTGATGAAGTTCATATTACAAATATTGCCATTGCCCCTCAGTATCAACATCAAGGCGTAGGTACGAGGCTTCTTGATGCAATAGAAAAAATTGCTATAGAGCGTGATTGTATATATGCATACCTTGAAGTAAGGGTTACCAATGGCAATGCCATAAATTTTTATAAAAAGTTTGGTTACCAAATTTATTCCATTAGAAAAAACTATTATCTTGATGGCACTGATGCCTATGTAATGGCAAAAAAATTATAGGAGGTTTTATGATTGGATTAATAACCATAATGCTGGTTGCAAATTTAAATCTATATTTTTTAAAGGATTCACCCAATCTTTTGGTTAGGATTTCACCAAAAGAAAATGTGAATAGCCTAGCTCTTTACTACAGTTTTAACGGTGAAAAATGGGATTCAACAGAAGCCCATTTTTTTACTACCCACTTTGATGCGGTAATCGTTCCGCCAGAAACAATCAGTATTGTTGGATTTTATTATAAATGTGATGGAGAGATTGATGATAATAGCGGGGAACTTTATTTATTTGAAGTAAAAAAATC
Source organism: Caldifarciminota bacterium (assembly GCA_037444665.1). Taxonomy (GTDB): domain Bacteria; phylum Hydrothermota; class Tepidihabitantia; order SM23-42; family JAOAFX01; genus JAOAFX01. The sequence continues at coordinate 8,904 of JBBILZ010000045.1, read as the reverse complement.
GCCTCGTATGATAATGCCTTTTTCCTTGAATTATCTTGAAACTGTTCTGAAACAGGCACGCAAAAAAATAATCAGTAGAACTCACATTGATGAAGCAATGACAATCATTGATTATGCAGAAAAAACATTGAATACTATACCCTATAAAAAGGGAACAGCACAGGAATTAAAGATAACTGTTCTGTTGAGCGAGGTGGCTGAATTAAAAGCGATGGTGGTAAAATGATATGTCCGAGATGCGGCTACAATAATCAAGAAACCGCAAATTTTTGTAGTCGGTGTGGTCTTCAGTTGATACGCTCATCCGGGCAGCGTCGCCCCGTAGCCGTTATCTTTGCTGACATATCTGGATTTACTTCCCTCTCAGAAAGACTTGACCCGGAAGAAGTGAAGGATTTGATTGACCAGTGTTTACAACGCCTTGCCCGTATCATTCAAAACTATGAGGGTTATATTGATAAATTCATTGGTGATTGTATAATGGCGCTCTTCGGCGCACCAATTGCCCATGAAGATGACCCTTTGCGGGCAGTGCTTGCCAGCCTTGATCTACAAAAAGAGATTGTAAATTTAAATAAGGAAAAGGACCAAAAACTATCTCTTTCTATTGGTGTAAATTATGGATTGGTAGCAACTGGAGACCTGGGCAGGCCTGGCGGTTACACTGTAATGGGTGATGCAGTCAATCTTGCCCAGCGTCTCCAGCGTGCAGCACCGCGCGGTAAAATATATGTTAGCGAAGAAGTCTACAAACACACAAGCCGCGAAATAGTCTACCAGAAACTGAGAAAAATTTCCGTTAAGGGGCGAAAAGAAAAAGTTCTTGTCTACATACCGATAAAAGCAAAGGCAAAATATGGGCAACGGAAAATTGAAGAAATTCCGATGATTGGACGAGCCGCTGAATTGAATCGCCTGAACAAAATTTTTCAGGAGATTAAATCAGGCAGGGGCCGCATTGTCGCCATTATCGGCGAGGCTGGAATTGGCAAAACCAAACTTGTATATGAATTCAAAAAGCAATTAGATAAAAATATTTTTATTATGGAAGGAAAAGGCATAGAATACCATAGCAATTCTCCCTATTTTTTATTAAAAGAAATTTTAAAAAAAGTTTTTGGTATTGTTGATACAGATACGCCGGCAGAAATTTCCAATCGGATTCTATCATTTATAGAGAAAATGGACGATTCCGTATTAAAAATAAAAATTTCATACTACAAATATTTTCTTTCTGCAGATTTAACAAAAACAGAGCGCAGCCATTTTGATTCAATGAAAGTTGAAGACCGAAGCAGGCTCTTACTTGAAGCAATAAATAGATTGTTCTTTAAATTGGCAAGTGTAAAACCTGTAGTTTTGATACTTGATGACTGTCACTGGATTGATAAAGAAACTCTTGAATTTGTAAATGATTTTGCCAGCACTATAGGTTATAAACCGATTGTCATACTAAAACTCTCAAGGCCGGGTTATGATATCAGTAAAATAAAGCACCTTCCCTATTTTAATTTACTTGAACTAAAACCCCTTGCTGAGAATGAAACAATTACCCTTTTAAAAACTTTAATCCATTGTGATAAAATCGCTGATAATTTACTAAAATTACTCCTTGATAAATCTGGCTCCATTCCATTTTATATCAGTGAACTTGCAACCAGTCTTATTAAAGACAACATTATCTATGTGCAAGGTGGAATTGCCCAGATAAACGAAAACTTACACATTGCTATTCCGCGCAGCCTTGATGAACTGATAATGACAAAAATAGATAGATTGCCTACAGATTTGAGGTATGTTGTGAATATTGCCGCAGTCATTGGTGAGCAATTTTCTTTTAGACTCCTTAATGCATTGATACCAGGTAAAGAACGCCTGAGGCAAAATCTTGTTTATATTACGCAACAGAATATCATTCAATCAATTGGTGAAAAGACCTCAGCAGATGAAGAAAAATTCAGTTTTACACACAGTATTATCCGTGACGCAGTGTATAATTCGTTATTAAAAAAAGAGCAGAAAGAATATCATCAGAAGATTGGCTATATTATGGAGAAGATATACAGTTTAACCATTGATGAATATTTTGATGCCCTGTCAAATCATTTTTATCTGGGCGGCGATCTTGTTAAAGCAGTTGAATACATGGAAAAATCTGGTGACCAGAAAAAAGATTTGTATTTGAACGATGCAGCAATTGAGATATATAAAAAATGTCTTGAGATGATTCCTGATTCAATGGCAGGTATGACTGCACGCATTTATGAAAAATTAGGAATCATTTACGAATTGATCGGAAATTACCAAAGTGCATTGAGTTCTTATCGCAGTATTTTGAAATATGCGCAAGGTGATTCAATTTTGAATGCAAGGAGTTTGCGGCGTCAGGCAAATGTTATTAAAAATCTTGGTGATTATGACCGTGCATTAGAACTTCTATCTAAAGCAAGGGATTGTTTGAAATTAGCAAAAGACCTTTCCAATAAAAATGTCCTTATGGAACTGTCAAATATTAGTAGCCTTGAATGCTGGCTCTATCGGATAAAGGGAAAGATGGAGATTGCTGAGAAAAAAGGATTAGAAGCAATTGAAATTGTAAAGGGCATAAAAGACTGGCAATGGGATAGTGGACTGAAGCAGACCCTGACCAGGGCTTATAATAATCTCTCGGTTGTCTATTGTATAAAAGGTGAATTCACACAAGCACTTGAATTGTGTCAGAAGGCGCTGAACAATGCTGAAGAAACAGGTGATTTAAAGAGCAAGGTTGATGCGTTTAATATAATGGGGACAGTATTTAAAGCCCGGGTAGACTATGAACGGGCAATAGATTCATTTACTATGAATTTAAAAATTTCCGAGGAACTTGGTGACAAAAAAGGGATGGGTGTTGCTTATTGTAATTTGGGCAATGTGTATCAACACAAAGGGGAGTATACGACTGCGCTTGACCTTTATCAAAAATTTTTACAGATATCCCAGGAGTTAGGTGATAAATCGGGTATTGGTACGGCATCCAATAATATGGGAATAATATATTTTAATATGGGCAATTATGATAGGGCATTAAAATTCTTTGAAGATTATTACCGTACAAGCCAGGAATTAGGTGATAAAAGGGGAGAGGCTATTGCCTGTGGTAATATGGGCGAAGTTTTAATGAACCAGTTTGAATATAATAAGGCAAAAGTGCTTTTTACAAAGTATTTAAAGATCAGTGAACTTCTTAGTGATAAAAGGGGCATTGGTTCTGCTTCATATAATCTCGGTCAGGTGTTTTTACAATTGGGTCGGTTGAACCTGGCTAACAAATACCTCGCTGCTGCGAAAAATATATTTGAAAAAATAAACAATAAAATTTTCATTGGTTTGGTAATGAATAGCATTGCGCGCATAAATATAAAAAAGAATAAAATTAAAGAGTCACTAAATATATTAAATTCTACATTGCAGATTGCAGAAGAGACAAAATCAGAGGACTTAAAGGTTGAATGCTTAATAAACCTCGGCAGAGCTTATAGTAAGATAGACGAGAAAAAAGCAAAACAATTTTTTGGTGAGGCGATAAACCTATGTGAGAAAAATAGATATCAAAAACTCCTCGGCGATATTAATTACGAGTATGCAACATTCTTAAAAAAGATACAGAGCTCAGAAGCAAAAAAATATTTTAACCAGGCAGAAAAAATTTATAAGGCACTAAAAATAAAGAAGAAACCTTAGGAAGAATATGCTTGTTAATTTAAATCACATTTTGCCGCTAGCCAGAAAACGACATTATGCAGTAGGCCATTTCAATACTTCAAATCTGGAGATTACGCAGGCAATTTTGAGCGCTGCAGAAGAGATGCGAGCACCGGTGATTATTGGTATAAGTGAAAAAGCAATAAATTATGCTGGATTACCAATCATCGCAAATCTAATTCGCACGAGTGCAGATAAAGCCAATGTTCCCGTAGTGCTACACCTTGACCATGGTGCTACATTTGAACTTATCCAAGAATGTGTCAAAGCTGGTTTTACATCAGTTATGATTGATGGTTCACATCTACCATATAAAGAAAATCTAATGCTTACGAAAAAGGTTGTGGCTTATGCCCACAAAAGAAATGTCTCGGTTGAGGCAGAGATTGGCAGACTGGCAGGCATTGAAGACAATATAAAAGTAAAAAAGAGTGATGCAATGTACACCAACCCGGCAGAAGCAGAAAGATTTGCCCGAGAATCAGAATGTGATGCACTTGCTATTGCTATTGGCACATCACATGGTGCATATAAGTTTAAAGGTAAACCACGACTGCGTATTGATATTTTAAAACAGATTGCCTATAGAGTCAAAATTCCCCTTGTTTTACACGGTGCTTCAGGAGTGAAGGCAAAATGGGTCAATTATGTAAATAAGTTTGGTGGTAATATTGAACATGCCCGCGGCGTCCCTGATAAACTGATACATGAAGCAATAAAAAACGGCATCTCAAAAATCAATGTTGACACAGATATCAGGATTGCCTTTACTGCCGGCATCCGAGAATTTTTGCTCAAGTATCATTCAGAATTTGACCCCAGAAAGATAATTGGATACAGCCGTGAATTAATAAAGCAGGTAGTAAAAGATAAGATACTTCTCTTTGGTTCTTCAGGCCAGGCATAGATTATAATAACTCAATGAGTGTAATTTGGATCTAAAATTTTTTTCAATATGTCTAAATACCTTTTGCCTGTTTTAATAATAATCATACTGTCAGGTTGCAAAAAACAAGCACCTTTGATTGAAATTACCAATCCCTCTGACGGTGCAATTGTTGAAGGAATTGTTGAGATTACCGCGCAGGCAACTGATGGCAATGATATATGGAGTATTGGTTTTTTTATTGATGATTCGCTTGTAAAGTTCTTTGAATATGCACCGTACTCATATTTATGGAATACCATTCCCCTGCCCGACAGTTCAATCCACTATATATATGCAAAGGCATCGCTTAAGAATGGAGACTATATAACATCAGAAACAATTTCGGTGATGGTTTATAATATTTTATTGTTCTACGATGATTTTGAATATTATTATGTTGATAGTTATCCTGCACAATACTGGTTCCAGATCTGGCCAGGTAATGGAGAAAGTACTTATGTTGATACTACATTTATCTATAGCGGCATAAAAAGTTTCAGACTCTGTGGTTCTTCACAATGGGTGCGGACCGATGGCATTGAGCTTAATTTGAAAGAATTAAATAGACTTACTTATGAATATGCATTAATGATCCCTGAACAATGCTCCACTGGTGCACTTGCCGGATTCTTTGTTAAAATCAATCCAACTCTGGGCACAATCTACAATGGTGTGCTTTTTGATTTTAATGACAGTATGGTCTATGTGCGGGGGGTGGACCCCCAGGCTACTGGATATAATTGGAAGAGGAATCTATGGTATAATATAAAGGTGGGTATAAATTATGATAGCCTTTTAATGGATGTCTGGATAAATGGACAAAAAATTGTGCAGAACATTCCTGCTATGCCAAAGACAATATCTGACACCTTTGCGCTCTCTACTCAATATGGCGCAGGTGGTGCAGTATACTTTGACAAAATACAGTTATTCAAAAGATAGATCCTCATAAAACTGTAGGTGCCCTATTTATCGAGCATAAATTAGAAATCTGAAATTTTTTCGTCCAGTTGAAACTGAGCGCTACATACTACCTACTACTTACTACCTACTACTTACTATCTCCTATTTCCCCATCTTTACATCCACGAAACCACTCAACTTCAAATCCACATATTCTCCTATCCTTTTATTCCCCATGTTTAACCTTGATACCATTTGTTAATGACACGAAGCAGAATAAAAATTTAACTGTGCATTTACCCCCTTGACAAAAAAGAAAAAATATGTAAAATAGGGTATATATAATGGGGATATTATTGTCCCCAAATGAGAAAAGTCCTGTTTTTTAACAGGGCTTTTTATTTTTAGGCTAAGAAAGGAGGTAAAAATGGATAGCCTAAAAAAAGATGAAATTATAGGGGTCGTAAAAAAATTATATGCGACCCACGGTGACGGGTATAATATGTTTAAATTCTATTATACCCATAAAAGAGATTTGGGATTAAAGGATATAATTGGTTTTAATTTATATGATTACAAGGAGGAAAAATGAAGGTCGAAAAATTAAATACCAATTATCTTGAAACTGCGCATAGGCTTTATCGGCTTTTTTATATTCGTAAGGATTGGATAAATCGCTTACAGGACTATGAATTTAATGAAAATAGAGATGAAATTAGTCATTGCAAAAAAAATCTTCGGGCTATAAGGGCATTAATACATAAAACAGAACAGGAATTGGCACAAATTGTAAAAGAAGCAGCACATTCAGGCATTCTAATTCCTTTTGAAACCATGGTTAAGAAGCACAGGTTGTCAAATGAAGAAAAGTATATCTTATTGCTGATGTTTTTCGAAGAAATAGACAACAATGTTACAGACAGAAATGGCAGAGAACTGTTGATGCTTCTTGGATATAAACCAGTGCAATTTATAGAAAAAAGCAAGATCTTTGATAATCTTTTAAAAAAGAATCTTATTGAAATTGTCAGTAATTATAATCCAAGTATAATGTTTGAAGCTACTTTTGCACTTTCAATAAATGTTGTGAAACTGATGGCTGGTGAGCAAAGAGAACTATCTAATATTTTTGAAAAATCAATGGAAGGAAATCAGCCAATAAATATTCTGGAAGTGCGCAAACCTTTATTAAGTTTAGACCAAATTGTGCTGGATGACGAGGAAAAAAATGAAATTAAACGGATATTATTTCAAGCAAAATATCTGCACACTGTTTTTGAAAAATGGGGTTTTGATAAGACGATTAAATATGGCAAAGGAACAACGATACTTTTCTATGGACCACCAGGAACAGGCAAGACCGCAACCAGTGAAGCCATTGCCCATAGTATGAGAAAAAAGATTGGCATTGTAAAATATGCCCAACTTCTGGGTAAATGGGTAGGTGATTCAGAAAAGCATGTTTCATTATCTTTTGAGCAGGCAAAAAAAGAGAATTGCGTGCTTGTGTTTGATGAAGCAGATGCATTATTTGCCAGTCGCCTTCCTGAAATACATAGTACGGACAGATTGCACAATTATATGACAAATATTCTTATGCAAGAGATTGAGCGATTTGAAGGTATAGTTATTCTGACCACGAACAGAGAAGTCGTTCTGGATGAAGCATTTGACCGACGTATAACTTTAAAATTAAAATTTGACATACCTGGACCAGTTAAAAGGGCAAAGATATGGCGAGCATTAATTCCTGCGAAGGCGCCTATTGCCAGAGATGTGGATTTTGGAGAACTGGGCAGACGATATGAGCTCACTGGCGGAGAGATTAAAAATGCTATTTTGAATGCGGTAATGGATTGTGCAAGCAGGCATCAGAAAAAATTGACGATGTCCGCGCTTATGAAATTTGCAGAAAAAGAAATGCAAAAGGCAAAAGGGCAGGCCCAGAAAAATATCGGGTTTATGCAGAATCACACATTTCAGTGCATCAAATCCTGAACAAAGCAAATTTAAGGGGGCGGGATGACCCGCCCCCTTAAATTTTATATTGACAATTTACGAAATTTGTATATTATTTCAATATGGCAAAGTGGGTAAAGGCAAAAAAATTGAGTGTATTTACCTCAATTCCGTATGGTGGCAATCCTGCCTGGGTCGTAATGGGAGCAGAAGATACTAAGGACGAGGACCTAAAAAATCTTGCCAATGATTTGAATCCAGTCTCTGATACGGTGTTTATCTTACCTGAAGCAACCCATGAGGCAGATATAAATTTGAGATTCTTTACTGGAGCAGGTGAAATAAATTTCTCTGGACATGGCTCAATTGCCACCTATTTTGCCTTAAGCGGTGAAAATATCCTTAATCTAAAAGAGCCAGAAACAACCATAAGGCAGAGAACAAAGGCAGGCATTCAGTTAGTTGAACTTCGTGTCAAAGAGAACAAAATAACACGTGCCACAATGACCCTGGCAAAGCCCAATTATCTTGACATTGAAATAAATCCAGTTCAACTCTCAAGGATTTTGGGTATAAGCCAGCACGATTTAACTTCAGCCAATCTGCCATTTGATATTATTTCAACAGGTTTTTATGACTTGATTGTGCCGATAAAATCACTTGATTTGATGAGAAACCTCAACCCTGATTTTACTTTTATGAACAACTTCTGTATCAGATTGGGTATCCATGGTATTATTGCCTTTTGCCTTGAAACTTTTGAGACTGGAGATACTGCTTTTATGAGACATTTTGCACCTGTAGTCGGTATAAATGAAGACCCAATCTCTGGTGCTGCTGCAGGTAGCCTTGGTTGTTATCTGATCAGAAAAAAATTGATTGAGCCGAGCAATTTTTCAAGAATTATTGTTGAACAGGGCTATTTGCAGAATCGTCAGGGCAAGGTATATGTTCATGTAGAATGCAGTCGTGATCAGATCTTCCGTGTTAAAGTCGGAGGTAATGCAGTCTTAACCTTTACCGGATATATCCTTACACCCTAAAAAACTGCAAATAATGGTTTAGCCACCCTGAAATTGTAGTTGCTTGATTTATCAAGCACCAAAAAGAGCCCAATGCTCCGTCCCGATGGGACGAGAGTCCCTTCGGGAAATTGGGCAACTACATTGATTTAATTCCATTTTTTTAGAATGGCTAACCTATTACAACTGCAAACAAATTTTGGCAAGCAAAAACAAAGAGCAATGATTTTAGTCAGATAAAAATTTGGGAACAATTAATTTTGCGCAGTTCTATTTTTTGCTTGTGATATATTTTATGAAGATCCTAACAATTGCAGGGTCAAATTGAGTTCCGGCATTTGCCTTTAA
>JBBILZ010000044.1:0-20083 GCA_037444665.1 Caldifarciminota bacterium | reverse complement strand
ATTCCCCAATCCCAAACTACAAACTAAGAATTTATGATGTCACTGGCAGACTGGTAAAATCCTTTTTACTTCCTACTTCTCACTTCTCACTTCTTACTTCTGTGGAGTGGAACGGAACAGACGATTCCGGCCGTAGTCTTCCCGCCGGTGTATATTTTGTCAAATTAGATTCTCCTGAAGGAGTCTTAATGCAAAAGGTGGTCAAACTTAAATAGAGGTTCACCAGATTCATCTACATAACTGTAGTTGCCCGATTTATCGGGCATAGATGCTGGTATAGTTAATTGCTTTCTTTAACCTTTTTGAGCCATTTTTAGCCTTCATGAAGATACGGACTACGTAACCGTATTAAGTGAATGGTCTGTTCAGTCTTTCTGGTCTTTTTGGTCTATTTAGTCTTTCTGGTCTTTTTAGTTATCTTACCTACTACATACTACTTACTACCAACTACCTACTATTTTCCCATCTTCATATCCGCATATCCTCGTGTCTCCACACTCCCTGATTCCCCTTGATTCCCCTTTATTACCTGTTCTGGTAATGACCAATACCGCAGTCCTGCAAATTCCTCTTTACAACAACCTATTTTTCGGATATAATTAATACTATGAATTTTAAGCCAGTTGCACGAGAGTTGAACTTTCCTGAGATTGAACACAGGATATTGGAATTCTGGGATAAGAATAAGGTCTTTGACCTTTATAAAAATAAAAACAAAAAAAGAAAAAAATGGTCTTTCCAGGATGGTCCAATCACTGCTAACAATCCAATGGGTGTGCATCACGCATGGGGAAGAACTTATAAAGATATTTTCCAGCGCTACCGAACAATGAAAGGATATGAACAACGCTACCAGAATGGTTTTGATTGTCAGGGATTGTGGGTTGAAGTTGAAGTTGAACGGGAACTCGGCTTCTCATCAAAAAAGGATATTGAAAAATATGGCATAGATAATTTTGTGAAGAAATGTCAGGAAAGGGTGCATAAATATTCAATTATCCAGACTGAACAATCAATCAGACTCGGTATGTGGATGGACTGGGGAGAATGGAAGACCAGTCTTGATGACCCGGACTGGCTAAAAAAGAGCCATTCCTATTATACAATGAGTGAGGTAAACAATTATACAATCTGGCATTTTCTAAAAAAATGTTATGAGCGAAAATTTATCTATAAAGGAACCGATGTCCTACCCTGGTGCGCTCGGTGTGGAACTGCAATCAGTGATATGGAGATTGCTACTGAAGGTTATAAGGAGTTAACCCACAAAGCAGTCTATATCCGTTTTCCACTAAAAGACAGAAAAAATGAATACCTGCTGGTCTGGACAACAACACCATGGACATTGACTTCAAATACTGGTGTGGCGGTCCACCCTGATTTTATCTATGCAAAGGTAAAAAATAATGGTGATATATACTACCTTGCCAAAAATCTTTTGCGTGTATTAAAAGGTAATTATGAAATTATCGCTGAGATGCCTGGCAAAGAACTTTTGAACTTACTATATGATGGTCCATTTGATTATCTTCCTGCTCAAAAAGGGGTAGTCCACAAAGTCATCCCCTGGCAGGAAATTAGTGAAAATGAAGGAACCGGACTTGTCCACATTGCTCCAGGATGTGGTAAAGAAGATTTTGCCTTGGGTAAGGAATTCGGCTTGAGTACAATTGCACCCCTTGATGAACTGGGATATTATATTGATGGGTTTGATTGGCTATCTAATAAAAATGTAGATGAAGTAACTGATGATATTATAAAAGACCTGCAAAAAAGAGGAATTTTGTATAATGTTGAAGATTACACACACCGCTATCCAATCTGCTGGCGATGTGATAATCAATTGATATTCAGACTCGTTGATGAATGGTATATCTCAATGGATACTTTGAGAGATGAGATTGCTGAAGTGGCAAAAAAGGTAGAAAAGTGGATACCTGAATGGGGTCTGGAACGAGAGCTTGACTGGCTGCGGAATATGGCTGATTGGTGTATTTCAAAGAAACGATACTGGGGCCTTGCCCTGCCTATCTGGGAATGCAGGTGTGGTCATTTTACTGTCATTGGTTCAAAAGATGAATTGAAAGAAAGAGCAGTTATCGGCTGGGAACAATTTGAAGGGCATACACCCCACCGACCCTGGATCGATAAAATTAAAATTAAATGTGATAAATGCGGAGAGGTGATGTCGCGGATACCTGATGTTGGAAATCCCTGGCTTGATGCAGGAATTGTCCCATACTCAACAATGCGACCACCCGAAGATATGCATACTCTGAATAATGGTTATCCTTTTGATAAATCTTACTGGCAGGAATGGTTTCCTGCCGATTTTATTACCGAATGTTTTCCCGGACAATTTAGAAACTGGTTCTATGCCATTCTCACTATGAGCACAGTGCTTGAGAATAAACCACCGTTCAAGGTACTCCTGGGACACGCCCTGGTCAGGGATGAACATGGCGAAGAGATGCACAAAAGCAAAGGCAATGCCATCTGGTTTGACGATGCTGCGGAAAAAATGGGTGCGGATGTGATGCGCTGGATGTTCGCAAAACATAATCCTATTCAGAATCTCAATTTCGGTTATGGACCAGCCGATGAGATTAAAAGGAATTTATTGACCCTGTGGAATGTTTATTCATTTTTTGTCACCTATGCAAATATTGATAAATTCAATCCTAACGGTAAAAAAATTACCTCGGAAAATTTAACAAAACTTGACCGCTGGATAATCTCCCGAACAAACTCGCTCATTAAAAAATGCGACGAATTTTATTACAATTACGATGTTGCCTCTGTTATAAAAGAAGTAGAGTTTTACTTTGATGAATTATCCAACTGGTATCTGCGCAGAAACCGCAGAAGATTCTGGAAATCAGAAAATGATATGGACAAAGAGACTGCCTATCTTGTATTGTATAATTGCTTATTAGGTCTAATCAAACTCATTTCACCGATTATGCCATTCTGGACCGAGGATATGTATCAAAATTTAGTTAGAAGTATTGATACAAATGCGCCCTTGAGTGTTCACCTCTGTGATTTTCCCGAAGTTAATGAATCAATGATAGATGTGGAACTGGAAAATGAAATTGCCCGTGTTCAGAAAATCGTTTCAATGGGCAGAGCGGCAAGAAATAAAGTAAATATCAAGGTGCGCCAACCACTGGCAGAAATGGTCATCAATTTACCGCCAAATGTAAAATCAATTGATGAATCAAATATCAGCACAATCCTTGATGAATTGAATATCAAAAAGGTTGCCTTTGTCTCTGATTTAGAGGAATTTTATACATACAATCTGCTACCAAAATTTGAGCGACTCGGACCAAAATTTGGTCCATTATCGCCCCGTATCGCACAGTGGATTAAAATGCTCGGTGAAAAAGAGATAAAAGAATTTATCAAAAGCGGCAACTTAAAAAATACATTTGATGGCAAACAAATTGAAATCACAAAAGACGAAGTTGAAATAAAAAAACAGGAGAAACAGGGCTGGGTCATCGTGGAGGAAGAAGGCTATACTGTTGCATTGATGAGCATAATTACTGACGAACTTGAGGCAGAAGGTTTGATTCGTGAATTAATCCATAAAGTGCAATTAATGCGTAAAGAGGCTAATTTTGATCTCACTGATAGAATAAAAATTTATTATCAGACTGAAGAAAAATTAAAATCAGCAATAAATCTGCATCTCTGTTATTTGAAAAACGAAACCCTTGCCCTTGAGGTTCAGGATGGCGATGTTGCAGGAGAGATCAAAAGAGACCTTGAAATTAATGGCATTCACGCAAAGATTAGCTTAAAAAGAATAAATTAGCGCAACCGTTTAATAAGAGAATCAGCCACCAGTGGTGGCAATGTGTTTCTTATTGATATAATCTCAGCGTCAAAAAATTCTTTAAACTCCTGTTCTGCCTCAAAGCGGGCGTATGATTCAGGATAACGATACATAATATCAAAAAATAAGATGGAAGTCGCAGGATATAATTTCCAGTAACCACTCCATAATTTTGCAGTAGTATCCAGAACCGCTGCCTTAATATAATCATTCACACTGATATCAATAGTTTTTCTGGGCGAAAAAATGAGTTTTTTGTATAATTTATATAAATCCATTACCTTTTCTTCCTCATAATTTTTCTCAATCGTCCTCTGCAAATCTTTGATCTGCAAAAACCATTCATCAGGTTTTACTTCTTCAAATTTAAATTCCACTGGCAGGTTTGCCCAGATTTTGATTGGTTTATCATTCAGCAATGCCGGTGAAAAAACAAATGTTCGGGCAGTTTCAATTGCTGCAGAATCAAGGAGCGGACTGGATGAACTTTTTAAAATCCTAACCTGGTCAACTGTGCCATTTTCGTTTATAAGCACAGCAAGGAAAACCTTTCCCTCAAGCCCCATTTGTCGGGCAATATCGGGATATACAATTTTATATTCTAATAAAACTGGCGCAAAAAGATTTCTTTTGGCAGGACAGGCTAATAATAAAAAGATTAGACCAAAGACAATTAGAAAACAATTCCTGCTCAACAACACTTATACCCTCGGTCTGAAACCATACCCCAGCACCTCATAAACATTGGTCAATATTACAAAGGCATCCTTATCAATGCCTTTAACCAATCTCTTAAAACTTTCAGTCTCCTGTTTTGTTATAACACACATTATCACCTGTCTTTTTGCCTTGGTATACGGTGAGAATCCATCAAGAACTGTCACCCCCCTTCCGATTTTTTGATAGACACCCTCAACAATTTTATCAACATCATCACTGATAACAAAGACAGCGCGTGCATAATCAAAACCTTCAAGGATTAGGTCAATCACCCTTGTGGAAAGAAAAAGAGAAAGGTACCCGAGTAGAGCAAGTTCTATTGAAGATGTTGCAAATCCGGCAATTGTTATAATAAGTGTATCAACAATCAATATCCATATTCCTACTGAAAAATTAGTAAAACGATTTAAAATTTGTCCGATAATATCTGTCCCACCAGTATTGGCTCCTCCACGAAATATTAAACCAAGTCCCAAGCCCAGCATCACACCACCATAAATAGCAGCGAGTATAACATTATTGGTAGGCGATGGAATTTTTACAGAGTAGGTCAAAAAATCTATCAGAAGATTAGTAACAATAATTACCACAACAGATTTAGCACCCAGTGAAAAACCAAGGATTCTGACAGCAAGGATAAATAATGGAATATTCAGAATTATTACCATAACCCCTACCGGAGTTTGTAATAAAATATGCAAAACGATTGCAAATCCTGAAATACCACCGGGCACGATATTGTGGGGAATTAAAAAAATGGCATAGCTTAAGGAATAGAATATTACACCAACAATTAGAAATATAATGCCCATACTCTCTATTCTTTATTGATTAAATGGATGATAATTAGAAAGATATTTCTTGTTTCTTACCACCCTCTTTCTGTGTTGGAGATTTCGCTTCTCTGAGCCGGGCAATAAATATCTTAATCTTTTCCAGTTCTTTTGTTTTTTCTGCAATGGTCTTATCAAGTTCTTCTTTTTCTGCCTTTAATTGAACAATTGATTTCTTAAACTCTTCAGCCTTGGCAATAATAATTGCTGCTTCTTTTTTCCTCGCGTCCAGCTCCTTCATTTCTGCCCTTGCCTCTTCCAGTTTTTTCAATTCAGATTCACATTCCTTTTGAATCTTTGCTTTATTTTTCTCTATCTCTTCATTTATCTTTACCAGCTCTTCACGCCGTTTATCAATTTTGGCAAGCATATTTGCCTCCACCGCCTTCTCCTTAGCAAGTTTACCTTCAGTTTCAGAAAAATCAATCTTCAGTTCATTTATTTTATCTTCCATCTCTTTTTTATGTCCGCTCAGCTTTTCAATCTCATCCTGATACCGGTCTCGTTCTCTGAGCAATTCTTTAGTCTCTTTGTTAAGGTCAGCTACTGCTTTTTCTTCCTCTTTCTTTAATAGTGTAAGCTTTTCATTGAGTGAAGATAACTCTTTGCGCTGGTCCTCTATCTTGTCTTCAACCATTGATAGTTCCTTCTTCCTCGTTTCCAGCAGTTGTTTAATCCGTTCATTTTCTTCAAGGGCGAGTTGCATCTCTTCATATTCGTCCCTCAATTTAGGCAGTTCTTTTTGCATACGCTCATAATCTTCTTCAATGTGTTTTATCTTTTCTTCGCTCTTCTTTAACTGTGTCTCTATATTCTCCAGTTCCTCCTTCTTTGTTTTGTACTCTTTTTCCACTTCTTCGTAATGCGAGACCTGCGGTTCCAGTTCTACAATCTTCTTTTTAGCAAGTTCAATAGACTTACCCAGTTCCTGTGCCTCATCCTTTAGCCGTGTATACTCTTCTTTTATCTTTTTATATTCAGGTTCAATTTGTTTGAGTTCTTTCTCCTTGTTTTTCAACTCACTAACTACCGGCTCAAGTTTCTGATGTTCTTTCTGCAATCTATCTATATCACTACTCAGCTCATCCTGCTCTTTTTTCAGCTGTTTGATTGATTTCTGTAATTCTGCTTCTTGTTTCTTTTCAGATTTGTATTTTTCATCCAGTTCATTGAAAGATGCTTCAAGTGTGCTATATTCAAGTTGATAATTAGAAATATTGGAAACAAGCTCCGCCTCTTCACTTTTCATTTCAGAAAGTTTTTTGGTAAGTGTATCGTGCTCCTTTTTCAATTCTGCCAGTTCAGCATTTTCTTTGTATAGTTTTTCTTTTGTATCATTTAATTCACCGACCTCTTTCTGTAATTTTACAAGCTCGGCACTCTCCACTTCAAATTCCCGTCTGATTTCTTTTAATTTTTCGCTCAGTTCTTTATCTTCTGTATGATACTCTTCAATTATTTTTTGTAAACGCTCTCTTTCACTGGTCAAAGATTCAACTTCACTCAAAATCTTCTGATGCCTTGCCTCATCTTTTTCCAGGGTCTTCTTAAGAGAACCCAATTCTTTGTTTAATGCATTGCGTTCTTCATTCATCACCTTTAAATCTTTTTCAGTTGCCCTTAAATCTGAAAGCGCAGCTCGTAATGTCTGCTCTACACTCTGGTATTCATTCTTCAATTCTTCGGTTTTCAATTTTATATCATTGTAAGATTTTTCCTGGGCACGAGACTCCTTTTCCTGTTTCTCATATCTTGCATCAAGTTCATCACATTTTTTTGTAAGTTCAGTCTGCCTCGTTTTCAATTTCTCAATTAAGTCTTCCAGTTTATTCTTTTCGCTATTCAATTTTTCGTACTCTGTTTTTAACTCTTTGAGTCGTGATTCAGCCTTTTCTTTTTCAGTAACAAGACTATGGTATTCACGCTGAAGTGTATCAATCTTCTGACCATCTTTTTCCATTGTTTTTACTACATCCTTTAAACTCTTCTCTTCCTTTTTTAGTTCCTGAATTGACTGTTTTAATTCTTCAAGTTCACTGTTCAACTCCATCTGGGTGGAATATGTCTCTGCCAATTTTTCTTCTGCAGACTTCAATTCTTTGGTCTTTGCTGCGAGGTCTTTCTCTACCTTCTCAAGCTGGCCAAGTTTCTCCTCAAGGTCAGCCAGAATATCAATATCTTCTTTTTTTGCCATAACACCCCCTCTATGCAGAAACTAACTGAGGTTTAATTTTTTCTGACAAAATATTTTCTTTTTCAGATTGTTCAATATTTGAATGAACATATTTTGCCCTTATGATACTTAAAGGATTAGGTTTAAAACCTCTGATACCTTTCTGGATGACAAGATTTTTTAAGGAATGAAATAAAAATAGACCCGGTGCCTCATCCAATATTTTTTCCTCTATTTGCTGATAATAATTCCACCGTTGTTTGATATTCCGAATCTGCCTCGCATTCTCAATCATCTTATCTATTTCCGGATTGGAAAAAAAGAATGTGTTTCCTGAATAACCAAAAGAATTTGAATGGAATAGCGGATAAACAAAATTATCCGGGTCACCCGTATCACTTATCCATCCCTGAAGACAGAGCACAAAATTTCCGCGATAAACATTCTCTAAAAATTCGTGCCAGGGCTGGGGATTAATTTCAACCTTCACACCAATTTCGTTAAGGTTGGACTGGATAAATTCTGCCCTTCTGAGAGAAGCTGGTGTGTCACTAACATCAAAGATGTAACGGTCAGGCAAACCTCCGCTGAAACCTGCCTGCTTGAGTAACTCACGGCTCTTTGACGGGTCATATCCGTAGCCATTAAGTTTTCTATTAAATACGGGCATTGAAGGTGGGAAAAAACCCTTTGCTGGCACTCCCATATCTTCAAGCAAATCATTAACAAATTTTTCTACATTTATCGCATGGCAGATTGCCTTACGCACGAGTTTATTATTGAACGGCGGCTTCTGGCAATGAAAACAGAGAAATTGCACAGACAGTTCAGGTGTTGTCACCATCAGTTCAGGTATTTCCTCTTTTATTTTGCGGAGTGATTTTCTACCGGGTTGATATATTGCAAGCTCACCATTTTTAAATAATTCATAGGCAAATTCATCATCCGTTGTTACATAAAATTTGAGGATATCAAAAGCAGGTCTGCCTTCAAAATAGAAATCATTCGCCTCAAGAATAATATCTTTACCCCTATTCCAGACAAGCAATTTGAATGGTCCCATCCCCATGGGTAACTCATCTTCAATATATGGGTCAGCAATATTTGTAGCAAGGTTTGCCAGAAATGGTAAATATGGATATTCAAGGTTAACCATTAACCTATATTGGTCAAGTATTTTAATACGCAGGGAGGAAGGCTCACGAGATTTCAAAAAGTCCCGCGCACCCGAAATCATTTCTAAAAGATTGTGGTTTGGACCACCGAGCCCTCTCGCAATACCAGTTTTAATATCTTCAATAGATAATTTTTTTCCATTTGCATATTTTAAATCTTCGCGGATTGAAAAAATATATTCGCGACCGTCCTGAGAAACTGAATATTCACTGCACAATCCCGGAACGACACTTACTCCAAAACCGAACTGGAATAAACCAGCAGAATAATTGACAATCACCTGCTGAGAAGTAGCGTCAGTCTTTTTATCCGGTTTCAAAGTAACTGGGTCATTAAGCAAATTTATCTTTAAGGTTCTTTGTTTCTGTATCACTGCTGGAGCAGGCACTTCCATTTCCGATGATGATGAGAAATAATTTTGATATTTTGCCATATTTTTCAACAACTGTTCATAGCTCTCCCAGCGTCGTTGCAAAAGAAGATTTGCCTTGTCCAGCATATCAACCAGGTCCTCAAGATTTTTGCTGTAGACAAGAACACTTTCAAAGACCCGCAGGGTATCATCAAAAAAGATTTTAATGCGGGAAAAATCCGGCACCGGCAATTGAAAAAATTCCTTCTGCGGGATAACGGTCTCAAGAGTATCAACGATCTGCCTCAACTTAAAAACATCTGCTTCTAATGATGCAAAGACCGAATGCATATTCTGCGATAATTGAATAAACTCGTTTATGATTGGCGTAATCAACTCCTTTGCCTCGGTGCTATGACTCTGCTCAAGGCGTGAAAATATAGAAAGCGTTTTAATCTTTGTAATAATTTTCGTGCCTATCGCAAGCAGATTCTCAATGAAGGTTAATTGCTCCTTCACTATGTTTTTAAATGTCTGGATCCGTTCTGCAACCATCCTGAGGCTGGCAAAAAATTGATTGAGGCTCAAGCGTATGCCTGAAATCCTATCCATCATTATGGCTAAATTTTCAACCTCGCTATTGGTGCGATTAATAATTTCATATATTTGCTTGACCTGATTGACAATATGGTGAAGTTCTTCAATCAATTCCTGTGAAAGTAGCACAGGTCTATCACCGATTTTTAAATTTTTCAAATTATTAAGGTTCTCCTGCAGGAGGTGCTTAAATTGCTGCGAGGCATAAAATTTACTACGCATATCATATTGGGCATTAGCAATATTATACAGTTCATACAAAATTTGAGAGAGATTGGTAATTTCAGAACCATGCACAGAAATTTCATCAATCCGTGTTAGGGCATTGGATAATTGGTCTCTAACAAATGTTAGATGTTCATTAATCTTCGTTTCCAACCTGGCAAATATGATTCCACCTTCTTCAATTGACCTGATAAATTTCTGAAGAATTTCCATTGATTCATTAATGGTCTTTAATGACGACAGAAATTCTAAAAGAGAACTTGATGAGACCGTAGCCTCTTCAATTGTTTTATTAAGTTCCTCCAATAACGGCGCATTATTTTTTTCAATAACTTCAAGCACTTCATCAAAATGTTGAAACGGAACCTGGCAGGATTGAGCAAGTTTAAAGACCTCCCTTGCAATGACTGCCAGCCCCCTACCCTCTTCTCTTGCCTGATAGGCTTTGACCTCAATGTTTTCAGCAAGATAGGTAATCATCCTTGCGAGTTTTATAAAAGTATGGGCATTCTCTTCAACACGGGCAGTAATATCCTGCGTATTGGCGATTACCTTTTCCATCCGGGAAAGGTTTTCCTGGCATACACTAACTATCCCTTTATTTTCCAGTAAAATCCTGCCAAATTCTGCTACCTGTGTTTCAAATGACCGCGAATAATTCTTTAAAAATGCAATGAGATTATTGCTTCTTTTCAAATACTCAAATACCTCTTCCAGACGTTCTATCAATTCGTTCAGTCGCAGACTACTGGTGTTTAAGAATTCGGTCAAATCCTCTACACTTTTATTAAAATTAGCAGTCTCCCTAAGATATTCTCTGATTGGTATCATAATTTACATAGCGGCGGAGGGAGTCGAACCCCCGACACAGAGATTATGATTCTCCTGCTCTGCCAACTGAGCTACGCCGCCATATTAACATAGTTCATTATAACCGAAATAGTAGCTTTGTCAAGCATTATTGAGATGAAATCAAACTTGATTTTATCTACCATATCAATATAATTTCATTAATGAATAAAAAACTCATTCTTGTAAATCCAATAAACCAATTATTTTATGAGAATCGCGTTGGTCTCACTGCAAATAAAGCTACAAAATTTCAACCTCTTGGTCTGGGTATAATTGCGGCACTAACACCCGAAAACTGGGAAGTAAAATTGATTGATGAAAACTTTTCCCCTTTCCAATATGAAGATGCTGACCTGGTTGGCATTACTGCCTTTACCGCCACTGTGCCGCGTGCCTATAAAATTGCATCAATCTATCGCTGTAAAAAAATCCCTGTGGTGATGGGTGGATTCCATATCACGATGTGTCCTGATGAAGCCTTAAAATTTGCGGATTGCATTGTTATTGGTGAAGGTGAAAATGTGTGGCAACCTTTAATCCAGGACTTTGAAAAAGGCAGGCTAAAGAAAATCTATCAGGGGACACCGGCAGACCTGAATAAACTACCCGCTCCATACAGAAAATTATTTCCAAAAGAATATGTTTTCGGTTCCATTGAAACGAGCCGGGGCTGCCCGCTTGATTGCAATTTTTGCTCAGTCAGTGCATTTTATGGCAGGACTCAGCGCTTTCGGCCTGTGGATGCAGTAATATCAGAACTCAAGACTATTCCCCAAAAAAGAATATTCTTTGTAGATGATAATATCATCGGTTATAAAACATCAGCTAAAGAAAGATTAAAAGATTTATGTCGGGCAATGATTGAACAGAATATCAAAAAGGATTGGTGGTGCCAGACTACAATCGCCTTTGGTGAAGATGAAGAATTACTTTCACTTGCGGCAAAAAGTGGATGTAAACTTGTCTTTATTGGCATTGAGGCATTTGACAGGCCTGCCCTGCAGCATATCAATAAGAGATTGAATTTAAAAACAGGAAATCAAAGAATAGAAAAAAGTTTTCGCCGCATCAATGAATTTGGAATAGGAGTGATTGGTGCATTGATGTTTGGGATGGATACAGATTCTTTACTGAGGATTAAAGAAAGGACTGAATATATTTTAAAGAGTAATGTGAATGCAATTCAAATTACCTATTTAACACCCCTGCCAGGCACAAGGATTTTTGAACAGTTATTATCTGAAGGTCGTCTTATTTATACGAGATTTCCTGAAGACTGGGAACATTATACCTTTGCTGAAGTTACTTATCACCCTGTTGCTCTCAAAACAACAGAACTTGAAGATGTGCGCAATTATGTAGTAAAAAAAATTTACAACTGGTTATCAGTATCAAAAATTTTTATAAAAACGCTATGGCGAACAAAGAATTTAATGACAAGTTTATGGGCATTTGCCTTTCATTTTTTCCTACGTCAGGCAACGATCAGAAGTTATCGTTTGGGTCTTAAGTTAAAGAATGCTTATAAATCACCAGATTAAAGCGATCACCCCCGCAGAAAAACCACTGGCACCGCCAACGAGTAAAACCTTCATTCCTGATTTCAATCTATTCTGTTCCAATGCTGTGCAAATGGCAATAGGGATGCTGGCAGCACCAGTATTCCCATAGTGGTCAACTGTAACAACTGTCTTCTCAAAAGGGATATTAACACAACTTAGAATATCCCGCATTATCTTTATCGTTACCTGATGACCAATGACCAGGTCTACTTGTTCAGATTTCCAGTTTACCTTTTCCATCACTTTTTTCATCACCGGTGGAATCTTTTCCAGGGCAAGTCCTAGGATTTTTTCACTATCAGAAAGAAAATATGTTAAATCTGCATTCTCAGGATATCTTGGATACATTGTTCCGTGTGCCATTACCACTGCAATCTGCCAGAATTCTCCAAAGGTCTCAAAACAGGAATATAAGATTCCCCTATCGTCTGAATCACTCGGAACAACGATTGCTGCTGCACCACCATCACCAAGTGTCAGGCCTGCTGCTTTTAATTTCAAATCTTCTTTTTTGTTAATATCATAACTAACCCAATCAGTAATGACCTCGCCGGTAGTGACCAGCACAGTCTTTGCCTTACCGCTCTTTATCATCGCATCAGCGATATCAATACCATTGATAAATGAATTGCAGGCATTCTTTACATCAAATGCGCAAACACCGCGCAACCCCAATTTTTCTACAACCACATTCACAGTTGCAGGCTCAGTAATATCATGGTCACAGGCGCAGAATAGCACAACATCAATATCCTGAGGTGAAATATTTGCCTGCCTTATTGCTTTTTGAGCTGCCTTGACCGCGAGGTCTGAGGCATCCATCTTACCCCTTGCTTCATGGTGTTCTTTGCAGCCGGTCATCTTGGTAAGAATTCCATAAGGTAATCCAAGTTTTTCTTTAAATTGTAATTTTTTCTCAATATCAATGGTTTTTACTACCTCTTCTGGAACATAATAATCAATTGACAAGATTCTGGTCCTTTTAATCAAATTCACTCCTTTCAAATTTTATGCTTTTGTCGTGCCCCATTCAAAACCACTGGTGGGTAATGCACCAAATTTCTCTCAAGGATATGCTTAACCGACTCAAATGGAATGGGCAATCGGTTATCATAAAGTTTTAGCAGTTCCTGGTGATACCCTTTCAAAATACAAACCCGACATTGATTAATAAAATATTTTTTCAATCGTAGCATAACCGTTTCAGTATCGTTAAGAAAATTACCCAGGCTGATGGGAAGAAAATTACAGGGCCAGAGTTCACCATTTGTGTCTATGTATATATGCTGCGTTCCAGCACCGCAGCCAAATTTTTGGTGGTCTTCAACATAACTTGAGGCAATTACCTTAAAACCATTATTGTTCTGTGCTGAGCAGATATGTGCCTTTTTTAAGATATTTTTTTGCATCTCATCAAGATAAGTATCCTGTGGTGCAGCAAACAATCTGCCTGTGCTCAAAGGCTCAAGGAGAAATAACTCATTAACATTTAAATTTTTGACGAATTCTATAAAATACCAAAGATTATTATTCTGTATAAGTTCTTTACTTACTACAGTTTGAACAACAGTATACAACCTTGCTCTGCGGGCATTTTCAATTGCCTGTAAAGAGATATCATACGCTCCATCAAGCCCTCTAAATTTATCATTGATTTGCCTTTCATAGTGGTCAAGACTGATTGAAATTGCAAATAGACCCGATAACTTCAATTGTTGGGCGCGTGCAATATCTAAATCATATCCCGATGTCAAGATAACAAACGATAGTTCTGCAGAATATTTTTTTATTAAAATATCTATGTCATCACGAAGTAATGGTTCACCACCAGTAAATACGATGGTACTCGCACCAAAATCTTTTGCCAATAAAATTATCTTCTCAATATCCTTCAGTGATGGTTCATTATCCGGTGTCTTATCAGCACTGCAATACCAGCAATTGAATGGACACCTCCGATTTACTGCAATGAAGACCTGCCCCACAAATGTATTATTTTTTTTCAGGATAAATTTATCTATATAAAGATGAAGGTGCCTTCTGAAACTAAAACTTGGAATTGGCGGAATAAGAAAAAATATCACCGCCTTATTATCAAATTCTATAACAGATTCATTTTTTAATGACTTTTTTAATAGTCGGAAATAAGGCAATAGATATTTCAATCCTCCTTTTCTTAATAAGTAACAGAATTCAGCACAAAAAATTGATGCCCCTTTATAAAATAATTGGAGTTTACTGATGGATTTTGCCATGAATTATAAAAAGGGGGCAGAAAACTGCCCCCTTTTTGCTTTTATTTTAGCATTATCACCTTTTTGACTGCGTGCGTCTGGTCGGTCTCAAATTTTATAAAGTAGACACCAGCACCCAGTTTTCTACCCTGGTCATCATCACCTGACCATTGTAATTGATAACTGCCTTTGTCCTGTATATTATTCACCAGATTGCGCACCAATCTTCCTGCATTGTCGTAGATACTCAGATTTACCTTTGATTTCACTGGCAGGTTATATTCCATACGGGCGGTATTGCGGAAAGGACTTGCCACAGCAATAAATGAGAATCCACTCGCATTATTTGCTGATTTCTCTTCAACCACAACGAGAGGATTGTGTGTAGTTACCCAGAGACGAACATAATTACTGTACAATGAGTGCGGACCAAACGGAATACCGAGTGCCGCAAGGTGCAATGGCCATTCTCCTTCTTTTTCAGTAAGCGGAACTTTTTCCAGATTTTTATGTGGTAGGAGATTGGCATAATAGGCAGGATAATATGCATCAACCCTGCGCGTATTCCATGCCTGACAATATTCAATGAGTTCTGCAGGGTATTTATTATTCAGTCTATGGAAGATATGGTCCTTGACAAGATTGAATGCTTCAACCACAGAGAATGGATATCCCCAGGTGATGCGGGCATAGATTCTACCCAGTAATGAACCAAGAAGTCCTGGTGCCGGGTCATATGGATAATAACCAGTACCATTAGCAGATAGATCTTTGCGCATACCATAGAATGGTAGAGGGTCAACACTATAGGCATAGGCACGACCCGGTCTGATTGCTTTATAGAAACCTTTTGCGGCAAAAATAAAATCGCGCCTCCAACCTGCTGGCAGTTCAGGTAAATCTTCTGCGTTAAACTCCATCCTTATCTCATCACCAGACTTCATTATGACAAATCTATTATCAGCGTTTTGTAGTAATGGTAATACATCTCCATAGCGAGTGTAGTATCCTGCTGCCTGCACATAATCTACATTCACCTTTTTTGTATAATCAAATTCACCCGGATATTGTCCATCTGAAGACATATAGGCACTGTGTCCATAATAATGAAGGTTTGCATAGGCAGGAGTCAGTTCTGTCACACTATAAGTATTATTCTGTACAATACTTATCCAGGCTTTATCAAGGTAGACCTCGTGATGGAATGTGATGCGAATTCTGTGGTCTTTGCCTTTGAATATTGAATTACCTTTTGTATCATAGAGTGGATAGGCAACAATTTTCTTATGGCCTGCTGGCATACCACAGGACTTAACCTTCTGCCATTTCTTACCATTAAACACCTCAACAATCGGATTCTGCACCTTCATCCCTTTTTGATAAGCCTTATAAATATCGCTTACCTGTTCTACCTCACCTGCATCCGGGAATCGTGTGCTTCCATAAAGACAGAGAATTGCCTGATTTATCTCAGGCAGGTCACCAAGGTCAAGTGTGATTGTAAATGGTCTGGCAAATCCCACAAAACCTGTTTGTTCAAATGGCACATAATTCCTGTCTATATCACTCAGGTATTGGGTTATGTCCTGCCCCTTTTCATTCGTTGCCTTAACAATCTGTCTCTCATCACCACTGTATAATTTCAATCCTTCATAGCCAGGCCAGAGTAGTGCCTCCTGTGGAAATACATCACAATCTGCTGGATGGTCAATTACATACAATTTCACATTGTCAAGATAGCTGACTTCCTGGAGCATTTCATTCACGCTCAGATAATACTTTCCATTGACCGGCGACAATTTATCACCATCTATCTTCACATATTCATCATAGTCTGGTGGGGCATAGAGATTCACTTCCATCACCCTGCCAATCCAGGTACCAATATCACCACCAGTGATTATATCACCGATAAAGTAACTACGATTTTTGTTATGGGTAAAGAGCAATGGGCAGGAAGATTTTATGTAGACATCCGCACCCACACAGGTATACAAGAAGCCATCGTTACCCACATATGCTTCTGCAGAATCATCACCTATATTGACAGTAAATAACTGGTCACTGGTGATATTGGTTTGGGTTATCTTTAAAGCGTAAGCACTGGTCAGGGTATTCCAGAGCCTTAACTTAAGTTGATTGTGCATTGTGCTACCATGGTGTCCCCACCATTCTACTGTCATCTCTTCTATCGCACTATCAGGGATACCTGTAAGTTTGAATCCATACAACTGCAAATCCTGGTGTGTAGTATCATTTGCACCAGATGTCACCCACCAGTCGTTATCCAGGGCTGAAATCTGTTGTTTTTCTGTAGTAGTTGCCGGAATCCAGGCAGGATTCGTTGGCGCAGGTGGAATTCCCGAATCAGCATTGGCAATCTTCCAGGCATTACAATCAGGTGTCACAACTTCATATACCCTTGCTGCAACAAAATTCTTTTTCAATGTATCATCATATTTTAATGTATCTGTACCAAGATTGGCAATACCGAGTGCCTGATAATGGTTTCCACAACTACCTACTGAAAAATTGTCAAAGGTAATTAATGTATCATCGTTTTGGGCAAGGAAATTGATAGTGCGGTTGCTTGTGTAAATAGTCGTAGTCCCACGCTTTATCTGGCAGATTACTGGAATATTATTTTCATCATAGGTGCCTGCATTCTTATAACGCACCTGCGGCTGGATAGTAGTATATTCACGCTCCCTCGTTCCCGGAACTACAATGGTCTGGACCCTTATGTTATGGTGTGGTGTTGGTGGTGGTGTCTGTTGTAGTGCACGATAGAGATTTATTCTTCCCCAACCATAATTGTTATTCGGATATGGTGCACCTGCAGAAGGCTGGTCACAGGTTGTATAAAAGATTTCGTATAACTGGTCTGGTGTCAAACTTGAATTCTTCTCCAGTAGTATTGCAGTTCCACCAGTGACATGTGGTGATGCCATTGATGTCCCATTCATTGAAGTATATCCTCCATTATTGTAGGAAGAGCGAACATTATAACCGGGTGCAGAAACATCGGGTTTTAAAAGATTCCATGTAGAATAGTACCAGTATTGTGGGTCATTCCATGGACTCTGGTTTGGTGCTGGTCCACGGGAAGAGAAACTTGCCATGGTATCTTCAATTGTAGTAGCACCAACGCCCATTGAAAGGGGATAACTCGCTGGTGAGCCAACTGTGCCTGAACCAGGACCACTATTGCCATTTGAGAAGACTGGGAACACATCAAGGTTCTTCCAGTTCAAAACTGCATCCCAGAAGTGTAGGTCAGTTCCTGAGCCGCCCCAGGAATTACCAATCACCCGTATATCAACACCACCTGCCTTCAAATTTGCCAGATACTGCATACAGGTATCAATCCAGTCATACTGACCACTACCACCTGAGTCAAATGCCTTGGTCGGAATATACTGGGCATTGTATGCAACACCAACATCATTGGCAAATGGACCAGGTCCATCGCCTCCAAGAATTGTGCCCATTGTATGCGTGCCATGGCCATGGTCATCATAAGGTGATGATTGATTATTGACACCATCGCGCCAATAAGGTGAGAGCCATTTTCCTGTAAGGGCTTCATGCGTAGTCAATACACCCGTATCAATATGACCAATGATTATACCAGAACCACTATAACCATCGATCCAGCAAGAATCTGCTTTAATCTTGGTTATATTCCATTCAGGGGCACGACCCGTCACATCTGGCTCTGGTGAGATTTCTGCATCAAGTTTTATTATCCCATTGTGGCAGATAAACCAGACTTCATCACGCTTTGCCAGTTCATAGATTATCTGCTTTGTTGCCTTCAAATGGAATCCATTGAATATCCAAAATTGTCCGCCAACTTCAGCAAACTCATCAGGCAATGATTTTAAATATTCTACAATCTGTTGCTGTGAATTGAGAGCTACATCCTGGAATACTACACATTTTTCCTGAGGGCTCATACCGCGTAACTGGTCATAGGGATATTCTGTTGCCATATGGACAATTACCAGTATCTTCTCATTATCAGTTGCTTTACTCAATATATCTGCCAGTTCCGGGGTCATCTTCCCGGGTATTGCTGGCCTTACTGCCAATAAAAAACCGAGCAATAGACTTAACATTTCAACCTCCTTTGTTTTTCAATAAATATTTAATGAACAAAACTAATTTTAACCTTTTATGTTTTTCTCACCCCCTTTCAGATAATAAATTATAACAATATTTTTAAATAAGTCAATACCTGAGAAACATAATTCAAACTTCCAATTTCCATACCCACTTCTCCAACAAAGACCCGTCTCTCGTTATACGGTTACGCTGCCCGTCTCATCTATCTTAAAAGTATCACCTTCTCTACCTGTTTAAACCCTTCGGTTTCCAACTTTACAAAGTAAACACCAGTAGGAAGTCTGCGACCTGAATCATCATCACCATACCACAAAACATAATTAAATTGGTGATTTCCGCCACGCTGATTGGCGGATAAATGGTTAAATTGTTTTACCAATCTGCCACTCGCATCGTAGATCTTTAAAATGGTATTTGGGATTTGGGAATTGGGATTTATTTCGAATTTCGGATTTCGTATTTCGTATTTAATCACAAGGTAATTCTGGAATGGATTTGGATAGACCACAAGCAGACCATTTGAATGCTCAACCTTCAGTAGTTCATCCTTTTCCTTCTCTGCAACCCAGACCTGTCCACCATTTGTAGTCTTGCGAATCATTCCACCGCGACCAACTGCATAAACAGTATTTGCATCTACTACAAAAATATCTTCATATCCGTGCCGGGTTAGGGAATTAATTGCAAACCAGTTTGTTCCACCATTTGTGGTCTTCATCATCATATTATAACCGGATCTGAATACGGCATAACCAGTCAGGTTATCAGAAAAAGAAACCGACACTGCGGGAACAATACCACCACCAAGGCTCTGACCTGTCCAGGAACCACCACCATCTGTCGTCTTTATCATCTTGTAGGCACCAGTGCCGCCCATTAATCCTGATATATATCCAATCTGTTTATTCTCTGGAAAATCTATTGCATAGAAATTCGCTGATGAAGGTGCATAGTTTACTACCCAGGTCTGACCACCGTTAGTGGTTTTATATACAAGCCCAACCCATCCACCATAGAATGGCCATGCACCAGCAACAGCATAACCAGTATCAACATCAAAAAAGAAGATATCCTGAATTGCCCGATAATTATTATTATTCGGTATGGTCTGACTGACCCAATTATCACCTCCATCTGTGGTCTTTAAAATTACACCACCATCTCCGGAAGTACTAAATCCACCAATATAGCCAACCTCCGGATTAACAAATCTTACTGCATATAGATTAGCAGTAGTCCCTGAATTTTTTGGAATCCAGGTATTGCCACCATTTGTAGTCTTGAAAAATGTTCCGTTTGCACCTACTGCATATCCGAGTTGATTATCAAGAAAGTCTGTATCATAAAAGGTCTGACCCGTTCCTGTAACCTGTTGAACCCAGTTTAT
>JBBILZ010000043.1:0-20653 GCA_037444665.1 Caldifarciminota bacterium | reverse complement strand
TTTCCCCTTGAGTTTTGCCAGCATTACTTTTATACTATTTTATGATTTAAAGACCCGCAAAAAAAGAATCTTGCAACTTGTGCTCTTGCTATTCTTTGGTTATGCAATTACCATTATATTGATATTTGTCACATCACGGTATCGGTTGCCTATCATATCTCTTTTGTGTATATTTGCAGGTTATTATATTATTAAATTTATTGAATCAATCAAATATAAAAATTTTGACCATCTTACAAAATTGATTATTCTTCTGGCAGTTTTCATACCCCTGACACAAATAAAATTTTTCAAGCATAGCTATCCATATCATAAACCTGCCTCATTATCTTATACCCAGATAATCAGTGCGCTCACTGAAAATAAAAGGTTCTCAGAAATGCAAACATATCTAAATGCCGGCTTTGCACTACCATATGACGAACTGAGCTACGAATTTTTATTTACTGCGGGCATCTATTTCAACAAGATAAATAATAGAGAAAAGGCGATAGAATGCTTTAAAAAGGCTATAGATTTGAATCCCAATTTCCATTATCCATTGAACCATCTCGGTTATATGTATAAAAGGGAAGGAATGGTTGATAGTGCGATATATTATCTTCAAAAAGGCATAATGATTCCTTATGCTGATGCAATGGTTTTTATAAATCTCGCTGATTGTTACCTGCTTAAAAATGATTTATTAAAGGCTCAAGAAATCTTAGAATTATATTTAAAAAGTAGACCTTCTCCGCATCCAGTAATCTATGAATCACTGGCACGGCTCTATATGAAGCAAAAAGATTATCAAAGGGCAATTGAAAATTTCATAGAGGCAATAAAGTATCCGCAGGGTTACGAAATTCCAGCAGAAATCTATAATCTCATTGGAATCAGTCATTACAATCTACACGACACTACAAATGCCAGAAGATACTGGAAAATGGGCCTTAAAAAATCTCGTAATTACCAACCCATTATAAAAAATTTAAGACTGATTGGTAAATAGTTAATTCAATTTTTTCCGTTGGTTTTATAAAAATTTTAAAAAAAGAGGGGGCAAGTCTGCCCCCTCTTTGGAGAAAGAGAGCTCGTTAATGGGCAACAACCACCTTACCAGAAACAGCCTTGTTATCGGTCTTGAGCACAACAATATAGGCGCCATTTGCGAGTTCGCGGGCATCAAGCGTGGTTGTATAGAGACCAGCATTCTTATAACCCTGGTCAATGGTCTGAACCAATCTACCATCTGCACTGTAGAGATTGATTGAGACATTCCCTGATTTGGGCAGGGTATAGCTGATACCGGTCTGATTACGCACTGGATTCGGTGTAATATTGAGTGTAAGTTTCTTCGGTGTTTCAGTCTTGTTCTCAGCAATACCCACAATCGGATTACGACCAACATACCAGCGGCTGGCAATTGGGTTACCCCAAATGATATTATACCATAAATCCAATAATGGGTCAGAGATTGCACAACCGAATGCAAAGAAGAATTGCCCATTACCTGCAGGGTCAACCCTCTTGGCAATCTGCCAGAGGCAGTTGTTATGGTCGGTTATCCCACTCGTAAGATTTATCGGTGTATGCCAGGTCGCACCATTATCTGCTGAATAGTTGTAATAAACATCCCAGAATGTATACTGACCTGAACCACTACGTGTTTCACCAAACAGGACCACAACATAATTACCACCCGTTGCCACTGTTGGATAGAAGTTCTCAGCACCAGTCGTGGTCACACCAACCTCTGTGCAGGGCTGACCAGCAGCAGTTGAAACATAGACCTTACCCTCATACGGATAATCAGCATCATCACCATTGATTATATCAAATACTA
Source organism: Caldifarciminota bacterium (assembly GCA_037444665.1). Taxonomy (GTDB): domain Bacteria; phylum Hydrothermota; class Tepidihabitantia; order SM23-42; family JAOAFX01; genus JAOAFX01. Next base: position 18,828 of record JBBILZ010000043.1, on the reverse strand, counting down.
AGATTGGATTACCCGCATCAGTCACTGCCATCTGACCCCAGTAAAATACATTATTCGTAAAAGGATTGGGCCAAACCAGATTATAGGTCTGCTGGGCACTCCAGTTGATACCATCAGTAGAGGTCTTGTAATAGACATTCAGATTATCATCATAATAGAACACATAGGCAGTCCCATTATTAATGTCAAAGCCCCAGAAATATGAAGTTGCAGGTGCGAGTGTGCCACCACCAATATATGTCCCTAAATCAGGGCTCCAGACCCGATAAAGAATATCATATGTTCCAGTCACGCCGATGAAGAGAATATTTCCATTTGGTAGTTGCTTACCATCATTCTTATGGGTTCCGATATTACCCTGGCCCACGTCAACTGGTTCATCCCAGAATGAAGAGAACCAGCCACCACTTTCATACTGACCCAACATACCACCCCAGGCACCGCTGATGAGATAAGGGGCTGAAATATGTGGACCATTGCCTGACCCATCATCACTGGCAATTGAATTCGGATACCGTGCACCACCGCCGAGTTGCTGAGAATAGACATTCTCATCAGTCAGGGTTAAGGAAAAAGCACTATCACTCTGCCAGACATCAAGATTATTGCCAACGACAAAATTTCTGCAGACAAATTCAAGATAGGCAAGCCCGGGATTATATGCCAGACACTCCTGTTGTTGAGTCCACATACAGTATTCATTTGCTGATGAGTCTGCAACTATAATATCACGGGTCGTGGATACAGGTACGGATTTGTCATAGAACCCTGTACCATCATCCATCTTTGCCTTATCAATATTTGCGGGCACTGTGATTGCCCATATAACACATGCAAAAACCAGAATAATTGATAGTTTTTTCATTTTTCTCTCCTTTCTTTTTTCTTTAACCAATTATTTCTTTATTTTTTTTATTTATTTTATCACCTCCTTTCTTTATTTTACTATAAGTATCTTACCAAACATCTTTTCAGTATTGGCTTTGACCGATATAAAATAGACACCTGCTGCTAATGCATCAGGTATCCAGTAGAATTCATTATTCCCTTTCAAAAATCTACCCTGATAAATTGTGGAGACCTTTCTTCCTGTGATGTCAAGCACATAAATCTCGCCATCTATCTCTTTAACCGTGGCAAAATGGATATGGATACCATTTTTCTGTGTTGCTGGCTGTGGAAATAATCTGAGTGATTTGATTAATCCTGCCGTGTTCCGTTCATCAATGCCTACGATATCCTGTTTAATAATAAGCATTCCAGTATTGCCATCAGGTAGATAGACCAGATTATTTCTCAAATACAGAGCAGTCGCTGTGCTGAGGGAAAGTATATATCCTGTTTCTGAAGGTGCGGATGGATTAGATACATTTATAACCCTTATTCCACCCATTGTGCCATCAGCGACAAAAATATGGTTGTTGAAGTATTGAATGCCTGATGCTGTTCCAGGTGTATCAAGAGAACCCAAAAGCAAAAGCGTATCCGGATTTGAACCGTCAAAAACCTTTATACCCGCAGTGCCATCTGCTGCATAAATATAATTGCCTGATTTGGCTACTGCATAGGTAATACCATTTGTATCATAGTAACCGGTTTCAACCGGATTTGATGGTGTTGAGACATCTATTATCCGCACACCTTTTGTAGCATCAGCAACAAAGGCAAGATTATTTTCAACAACTACATCATAGGCAAATCCTGTGGTATTAAATGTTCCAAGGCTCACAGGATTTGACGGGTTTGAAACATCAACAATGACCAGACCCTGTGAACGGGCTGCAACATAAAGGATATTCCCTGATATATATAGCCCGAGCACATCATCAGTAAAAGCCAATTTCCCAACCTGTGATGGATTAGTAGGGTTGGAGAGAGAAAGAATTCGTAAAGTATCTTCACGGTCACCAATATATAGATATTGAGATGTTCCAATAATTGTCCCTGAATTACCAGGCAGGCTAACCTTGTTCACATAATCAGGTAGTGTAGAATCACTGACATCTATGATAAACAAGCCATTTGTGCCATCTGCGATGTAGGCATAGTTTCCTGTAACAACCACATCATTTGCCCAACCAGGTGTATCATAGTGTCCTATGAGATTTACATTTGCTGAATGGTTCAATTCTCTTGCCTGAATTCTACCAAAACTGCCATCTGCGGCAAGCCTGATATTACTTCCATCCAGTGCACTGATATTGACCCTGAGAGAACAGCTGATAGACGGACAGGTCCAGATATATTCTCCGGTATTGGGAATATTATTGCCAATCAATGTCCAGCGCAAAGAATCATATCCATCAGCATCAGTACCTTTTGACCACCACATCTTTATATGGTCAATATTAGTCCCTTCAGTATGCCAGCGTAATCTGTATTTCAGATTCTTAAACATTACCGGCAGATTATAAACATCACCACCCCTGGGATAATCAAGAATAATATTGTTTGGATTTGAACCGCCAGGTAAAAAGGTTACGACATAATCATAACAATATACTCCATTATAATATGTCCATAATGGCCAGAGAGGCTCATTATTATCCCAGGTCGTATGAACAATTATGAATGTATCACTGCTGGTAATTTCATATCCTACACCAGTTATAGAGTGATTTATGTAATCAGACATTGGTGGATACCAGTAATAGAGCACATTCCAGTGGCAGGGCCTCTGGGCATCTATTTCAGTCTTTATCCAGGAAAAATTATACTGATTCCAGGAACCACCCTGAGGAGATGTTGAACCAGAACAGGAGTAGCCATTATAGGAATTGGCAACTGTAATCATTCCTGGCCTGATATTACCTATAGTTGTGCCACCGGTAGTAGTATCAGTATACATTGCCAAAGCAAGTTCCCGATTTGTATTAGCACAATCATTCCATTCATTCTCAGGTGTATCCCAGTGTGTGTAAAAATGGTCAACGAGTTTTCCATAACCACGATAATCCCAGTACCAGAATATCATTGAAGCAGCAGTAGGCGAGCAGCCATAAACCCAATCAATAAAAGGCACAGAATCAACATAACCGCCCTGGCGTGTACTAAAGTCATTTATGTTTAGATACCGTTCCCACTTTTCACGGGTTAATGATTCAAGAACCGGGTCGGGTGAACATTTTATCAAATCTTCGCCTGTCCGTATCTGGAAATTCCTTAAGTTAATCAAAAGTTTTTCTCCGCCTGATTCAAAACCCGCATACTCTTCTCCTGCTCCAAAATAGTAATAATGTTTGAATTCTGATTTATCAATTGCTTTTGTTCTCAAATATTCTAATGCACGATTATAAAACCTCTGACAATATGGACTCCCCTGATATACCTCACCGATTGGTGATGTAGTATATCTTGCTCCCATTATTATTGTGATATTTTGCTCCTGATTCTGAAAAACAAAACCATAGGCATTCGGTTCTTCATCTACCCCAAAATAAGTGATAACATCTTTAAGTATATACGAAGAACCATATCTTTGATTAACGAATTTATGGGCAATAGTCTCAATCTTATCCCTGGGGATAAAATCAGAGCCTAAGCATAAGCCCATTAATACTAACAATACAAAAATTTTCTTCATCACTACCTCTTTTCTTTTCTGGGGTGGGGTCCTGATTTATCAGAACCCCACCCTATCTTTCTTAGAACCCAATCAGTAATCCAATACGATGCGTCGCTTTGAGAACACCTTTATTCATATAAGTATAATCAATGTGCAGTTCTCGCTCAGCCATTTTGAGATTGAATCCTACACCAGCACAGAGATTATTCAACAACCATTCAGTATTCTCACCCCAGTTTGGATAGGTATATTTTTCTGCCACAGAATCATATACAGGTTCAGCACCGGTCATTGCCTTCATATAGTCCATATTCAGGTACATTTTATAACCGGTTCTCAGGAATATGGTATTTAAATAACCATATTCAAATCCGAGATTTATTGTTTCATAATTATCGTTTGGATGGTTCAAATCAAGGGCAACAGTTAATCGCTGAGATTCATTATCTACTGGATTCATTGCCAGACCAAATCTGAAGATTAGTGGTAAGGGAAACGGCGTGGTCTTTAGAGTAATAGGAATCTGCTCATAATCAATTGGTGAATCTGGAAAAGGACTTACTGATTGATCTAACTGCCTGCCACCAAAGGAAATATCTGAACCAAAATTTGCCATTGACGCTGCAATCTTCAAACCCTTAAAACCTGTATTGTAGTGAATGCCAAAATCCGTAGCAATACCTGATGCAGACATATCCCAGATCATCTCCTGAACTGCTTTTATTGTAAAACCTGCAGCAAGACGGTCAGTAAACATCCTGCCAAATGAGATTCCCAGGGCAAAATCAGAGGCATTGAAAAAAGTTCCGGTTCCAGTATCTTCTCTTATAGTATATGTGCTGGGGTCATCAACCGTGGTATATTCCATCTTACCCATTGTCAGGGCAGTCAGACTGAATCCGAGCGTTCCCATATTTGAAAGTGGTACTGCAAGTGAAAGGTATTCGTGTTTTACATCCGCAATCCATTCATTGTGCTGGAGTGAAATCTGACGATTGTTCAATATACCCAGTCCAGCCGGGTTCCAGTAGGCTGCTGAGGCATCATCAGAAATTGCAACAAATGCCTCACCCATTGCTGTCCCACGACCCACACCGATCTTTAAAAACTGGGCACCTGATGTCCCGAGTTTTGCAAAATCTGCAAACAGGGGAATTAATAATATCAGGCTTATTGTTAGGTACCTTTTCATTTTTGCCTCCTATCGGATAACAACAAATTTACCGACCTGCTCACCAACCTTGGAATCAACATGGAAGATGTAAACACCGCTTGCAACAAGCTGTCTATTTTCAGTCAGAAGGTCCCACCACTCATCTCCACCAGCATCACCTTGAACTGAACCGAGCGTCGCATTGTGTTTAATCGTTTTAATCAAATCGCCGTTAAGCGTAAATATCCTTATCGTGCATTCACTGGGGAGATTAATGAAACGCAATCTCCTGATGAGTGAAGACTGCTGCCATTCATTATGAATCAGATATGGATTAGGAACAACCTTGACATTAAGCGTGAGGGTTGTATCGGTCAGGATTCCTGCTGGAGTAGGATGAATGGCAAATGTGGATTTAAATGGCGCTGGCACATAAGCATCTGATGCCCTGACAGTCCAGACATCATTTTCTGAAGGCCTGGGTTCGCCACCAACATTGAACCATCCTTTGGCAATACCAATTTTGCCACTGCAAATATAGATAGTCCTGGTTCCGGTTGAAGCACTTCCATAAACGAGTGTATCAGTGGCTTGCGTGAGTGAACGGAAACACCAACCATCAGCCAATGAACTTGTATCCGTAGATTCAGTATATGGTTTAAATGGAATTGTATCACCTGTCTGGAGGTCAATCACAGTTATTGTATTAACCTCGCCTGCAGGGTCTTTTTTCTTCCAGATTATTTTAAAGTCATTACCCCGATATGCCCAGTTTATTGCCCTACCTACAATTGAAGAGCTTAATGAAAGTAGCGTATCCGGATATGTACTTCCTGGTTCCTTAATGATTGTATCAAATATCACTACACTACCTTTTGCTTTGGTTTTGATAAACCACGGAGTCACACTTATACCATTATATTCTTTAAACTCATAGAAGTAGGTATGGGCAAAAGTATCAAGGGGCATAGTAACTTTAAAGCTATCCAGCGGCACTGTGTCTTTATCACATAAGAAAGCAGAATAGATTGGGTTTCCGGTAATCGTATCCCTTACAATCGGACCAAATTTCAAGAATTGCGGGTCTTCGGTCATATTCAATGGATAGACAATCTTCGCACTAATATTTGAGAGTAATTTTTCATTTCCACTTAAAAATTCCACAGTATATGAACCTTCTCTATAATCTGCCGGGTCACGGCGTGGAGTAGCAGTAATTGGAACCTGTCCGCTTTCATAATAGATTGGCATTGGACCTTCAACTTGGATTGTATCATAATCCCATACTGTGTCACCACCAGGTTGGACATAGAATGTATCAAGGTAAATGGAATCAAATGTGCTCTTGATATAATTGTAGTCAAACGCAGTTACTGCATAATAGTAACCAAATCCATTACGCACATCAGTATCTGTATAAGAATGGGTCAGGCCGACATCAGTTGCACTCAAGGCAATTGATTCTGGAACAGATGTATCTGTAAATGTGATGCCGTTTGCCAGGTCAAATGATGCCAATAATTTCCAGGTACCAGTCTTGCCTGTTGGACTGCGCCAGACACGATAACCTTCAAAGTCGTAGTTTTTGTAGTAAGGGTCATTATTTGGTCCGGGTTTGCTCACGACCTCATAGTATGGGTCAGGTGTAGTCTCTGAAACGTTGTCCCAGATCAGAGTAATCTTTGCATCACCTGGAATACAGGTAAGGTTTGGAGGTGGTGGTGGTCCAGGTAAGAGCCAGTTCATATTATAGATATATTGAACCGTCTTATCAACTTTTACCAGTGCAGTATCAGGACGCTCAACATCACCTCTGGGCCAATAAGTGCACATAACACCGACAAGCACAATCGCGATTGAATCCGCTTCTAATTCAAAAGGTCCACTGCATTGTAAGAATCGCTGGTCATCAGGTTGAGGAGGAATCGTATCAAATGGTGTATATTCACCGGTCTTAAAGTTATATCCAGCAAGGGTCACATACCTCTCATTATCTTTATTCGGTTCAAGATTGAGGGTAAACCGCTTGAATGCAGTCATACCTAACTGGGGAATTTGTGATGGGTCGCGCCAATCAGGTGTACCATCAAGATCAACATCCCATTGTGTCTGGGGCAGATTATCTACATAATACGCACTATCCCTTTCATACTGGTCAAGGATACCATCATTATCTTTATCCTGATTCTCTTTTAAATCCCAGGGGCTCTGGAGATAATCAAAACCGATTGCACCCACATCATCCCAGCCAGGCTCATCCTCGGTCTGCCATTGGTATCCAAGATTATCAACCGTATCAAGTTCAGTGCCAATCTGGTACTCCTGCCAGACAATACCGCTAATAATATCATTCGCATTTGTGCCTGACTCATTGCCAATATCGTTATCAGTACAGACCCCAAAATAGCAATTAGTAAGTTTGCTTCCACTTACATTCTTTAGTTCGTATCTTATAAAAATGATATCTGCGGTCGTGCTCAAATTCCAGGCATAGACTGTTTGATACACTTCAAGTCCGATAGGTCTTGTATCACCTGGTATGTGATAACTTGCATCAAGGTCATTATATGCACACCAGGAATCCTGATGAGACTTTGATACCTGTGGTGCCATTGGGAATACATCAGCCGGAGGTGGCCAGGGCGACGGATACATAAATATCTTTGCATTGGGGTCACCCGTAGACATATCTTTTAATCCTGGAACATATTCAGCTTCACCACCATGTGGACCATAACCGATTGTAACGAGTGTATCTCCATCAACAATTGTACCAAACCAGGGACCTGCACCAAAGATATAATTCTGTCCACTACCTTTGGGCCACCAGAGACCGGCATTGCCAGCCTCAGTTTGACCAAATTTCCCATAGTTTGATACACTACACTCAATGTTGTTTATATTGTGAGTTTTTATTTCGAACGGACGGTATTGATTATTTGGCACCGCCGTTCTGGCAAAGGCTATAATAGCCAACAATAGTAAAATTGCCAGTGTATTTTTCATCATAGCCTCCTAAAATCCTAAACCTATACCGATCTGAACTCTGAACGGACCATTATAATTTGTTGGGTCAAGATAATAATCAGTTCGTGCTGCAATATATGCCTCTTTCTGTTCAGGTGGAGTAATAATACCGTCATGATTATAATCAGCCTGTGGCGAATAGCGGGTAGAACCAATGGTCAGGGTTCCAAATTGAGTCAGTGTAGGTTCTGGGTCGCCATGATCATCAGGGTCACCAGTTGTCTGATATACCTCTACTATTTGTCTTGAATTAAAGAGGTTATTAACAAGTGCGGTTAAGATGAACTTTACTGGACCGACCTTTATAAGTCTACTTGCATTCATATCAACATTCCACCAGCCAGGCATCCTTGCAGAATTCTCATCACCAGTCTTATTTCCTCTCAGGTCAAGGGGCGTGTATGGATGGCCTGAATGGTATGAGAATACAAATGACGAGTTTAAATTCTGCAATGGGATGAAAACAAAATCAGCAGGCAGTTGGAGGTCCAGGTTCGCATTCACGATATTCCGTTCATCAAAGTCAAGCCAGTAATCAATTACTGGTGGCTGTAATGGTAATCCAGTAATCGGGTCAGTACCACCATAATAGTAGTCATAATAGAATTCACCTGCATAAGACGCAGTTCCTTTGGCAAACTGTAGCGTATAACTTAAGCCGAATGCCCACATATTGGACATTGTCTTATCTAACCTTATTTCAAATCCTTTGATATTGCCGTAGTCAACATTGAAGAACTGGAAATACGACATTGGCAAGGCAATAACTTCACGAATCTGAGACAGGTCATATACATCTTTGAAATACGCAGTAAATCCCATTACTACATCCTCTGTGAACTGATTTTCAATACCAACTTCATACTGCACAGTCTTTTCTGGTTTCATAAAGATATTCCCTACAATTGTATTACCACGGGAGAGTGCAAGCCTTATCACTGCTGTATCAGTTGTGCTGAACATATCATCAAGCGCGGGCAACTGGAAATAATGTCCATAATTGAAACGGAATTTCATCCGTTCAGTAACTGGCAGAGAAAAACCAATACGCGGAGAAATACGATAACTCTTGTCTGCGTATGTCAGTGTATCATTCCTTGGGTCATTTGGAACTTTGTAGGTGAAGCTCTTAGGGTCAAAATAATCAAATCTAAGTCCAAGCCGTGCAATCAAACCCTCAAAGTCCATTTTGTCCTGAACATACGCTGCAACTTTAAAGGGCTGTCGCTCATAATAATCCCAGAATGGATTCGTGACCCAGGGAAGATTGTTATCATAGTATTTCAGATTGTATCCTACATAATCAACACCGGTTTTGAATTCATGAACTTTACCCACTGCATGGGAAAGGTCAAATCTTGCCTGGATATCATCATTCTGCCAGTATCTCCATACACGATAGTCTCCATAGGTGTAAAATAGACCTTCAATACCATAGGGATTATTACGGAGTGCAGCCACATCACGGTTCGTGTACTCAGTATGATACTGCATAACACTATCAACGATAACATCCTTGGGCGGAATTAAATCTTCAGTAATATACTTTATGCAATGTTCTGCTTTGAAACGATAATCGTCATACCATGCATGACCTGCAGAATCTTCCCAGGCATAATCACGGTTGCCATATACTCTATCATAGTGTGTCATACCGCCTTTAACTGTTAAGAGGGTCTTTGCCGTGAGCATATAATTAAATGTAGAAGAGAGAATATAGTTCTTGGTTCTGCTCATTGGCCTGTTCTTGAAGTATTTTAAACTTCCGGATGACCAGGTCACATACTGATCCCTTGAATTAAATCCACTTAAGGTAATCTTACCTTTATTATTGGGCATTGTATAGGAGAATCTACCCTGAGCACGATATGTATTCCTTGGTGAAGGAACCTTATATAATGCCTCTGCATAAGCATCTGTCAATGTTAATTCACCAGAGAGGAAGTATTTTAATCTTGACAACGCAGGTAAAGGACCACCAAATGATAGGTCATAGAAGTTATAACCAGTATTCAATTTATCTTTGAGCGCATCCATTGCAAATACTTCATCGGTCAGGTATCTGAAGCTACCTGATGGTTTTGTTCCACCCTCTTTGGTTACGACATTGATAATTCCTGAAAGTGCTTCACCATATTCTGCATCAAAACCACCACTGACAACTGTTACCTCTTCTACTGCTGAAGCATTTATCTGTGTTGATTGCGCACCCGTATGTGGAACTTTGGTCATAATACCATCCACATAATAAGTTACCTCTTCAGGCCTGCCACCACGAATATGTGTACCAAGATTTGATGTGGAAACGCCTGCCTGGAGTGTAACCACCTGGTTGATTGTGGTCACGGGCAGACGGGATATATCTTGCGATGTAACTGAATGTCCGCTCTGGACCTGGGAGGCAACAATTGGTGGTTTTTCTGCAACGACCGTAACCTTTTCTACTTCAATTACTGTTGGCTTTAATCTGAAATTGAGATTTGTAGTCTGGTCTGCATTGACAATCACCTGGGTATAAGTATATGGGTCATAACCTAAATATGATGCGGTAACCACATATGTTCCTGCAGGAACATAGAGAATCACATAATCACCTTTTTCATCTGTTGCGGCACCAAGTTCTGTTCCTTCTACAATCACATCAGCACCAATCAATGGCTCACCGGTTTCAGCGTCCCTTACCTTACCAGTAATTTTACCATATTCTGCACCGAACAAAAATGCAGTGGTAAGGATTAACGCCAATAATTTTTTCATTATACACCTCCTCAATTAACCCTTATGGGAATAAGCCAGAATCTTGCAAGTAATTGGCTGGCAGGCTTTACATAGCATAATCCATCATTGACAATCGCTACGAATACAAGATTCTTCACACCAGAACCAGTAATGCCAATCTTACCTGAGCCACCAATAAGTTGAACTTTCTTGCCATCCTGAATGGCAAAGAATGAGCAGAGGTCACTCGTAATTGTTCCAGAAAGCGTCAGTGAAATTGTCAGCGTATCGCCCGCATCATAATCTAATAGCGAATCTATTGCGCAGAAACGGTTCATTGCATGGTGTTGATAGAGAGTATCTGTATTTGATGCCCATATGGTATCAACTTTTGAGGTATTTTTAGAAGTTACTATTGCATAATAGATATAAGGAATTCCCGCGCTCCGATTGGGCAATCCATAATTTCCATAGGAGATTCTCTTCAAAACCCATTCCCTCGGCTCTTTTATTTTCCAGACTGAGTCCTGAAGTTCCTCATCCCAGACCCTTTCTTTCACTGGTTCAACATAAAGATGGCGGAGTCCTTCTACAGTTATAGTATCATAAGAATAATAACCTGGTGTGGCTTCAACTATCACTGTATCCAGGTCTTTAGCAGTATCACCCTGCCAGAAATAATAACCTTTGTATAATCGGTCATAATGGACCTCCTGTATTATGTTAAATGTATCAAAGAGATACACTGTGCAGGTAGTATCTTTGGTATACCAGAGGTCCTTAAAACGAGTACTTGACGCAATTTTCTCACGCAAACTGTCCAGATGTTGTTTAACAAGAATTGATTCTGTTTTAAAGTACGAATCTGCTACTGGAAAGCTTACGACAAACGAATCAATCCGGCTATATGTGTCTAAAAATAAATCATCGGTTATAAGATATTCAGCATTCGCATCAAGCAACGCATTAATCAGTGTATCGTCCTGTGGTGTTCCATTATAGAACTCCTCTGGTGGTTCATTACCACAACCTATAAACACCAATGTTAAAATTGCTAATAGACTTAGCCATTTCAGCCTTATCATTTAATCCTCCTTTTCTTTTATGTTATTTAGTTTTAAGCAATTTTTTTTTATGTCTCACCCCCTTTTTTATATTTATATTATATTAAAGAAATAAAGATTGTCAAGGGTAATTACTCAAATTTAAATTCTATTTTTCTAAAGACCCATACCCTTACGAGTTTATCCCGCTGTTTTGCCGGAGTAAATCTATATTTCCACACACTCGCCACTGCTGCCTCATCAAGTAATTGATTGCCACTGGACTTCACAATCTGGACATCCATAACAGTGCCATCAACATTCACCAAGAACTTCACCTGTAGACTGCCTTCAATGCCTGCCCTTTTTACAAGTTCGGGCCATTCTGGTGCAGGCATTGAGATAGGTTGTGGTTTTACCTCTACCTTAAAATAAGGAACAATCTCTATTTCCGGACCTGTGGGCTGGGTTCTAATGATATCCTCCCGAAATTCAGTTGCGGCAATTGTCTCAACTGCTTCTTCAGTAACTTCAGATGGGGCAGCAGCAACAGCGACCTTTGGCCTCTCCACAGGCGGAGGTTCTTCATACTTTTCAATCTCCGCAGAAATCTCTTCTACCATTGTCACAACCTCTTTTCTCAATTTATAAGGTTCTACCTCAGCATAGGGCAAGAACAGAAATAGTAGAATTAACATAATTATACCGATAAACATTCCTGTCCGGAAATATATCCCATACATCAATTTATGGTCACGCATCTCATCCTCCAAATTCTGTAGCAAATGTAATCTTAAATGCCCGGGACTCTTTTAATTGGTCAAGTATCACATCCACTGTGCCATATTCAATATCGCTATGGATATTTAAGATTGTAACCAGCTCAGGATTTTCCGCAACCTTGGGTGAGATCTTTGAACTGACCCGCTCCTTAGGAACAAGACTATCATCAATAAATACGCGCCCATTATTATCAACCCAGATATGGGTAATATTTCTTCGGATAAGAATCCTTTCTGTAGACTTTGCCTTGGGTAGCACAATCTTTAGATTAAGGGAAGTTGCCCTGAACACCGTGGTGACCATAAAGAAAAGTATTAAAAGAAAGGCAACATCAGCAGTTGAGGCAGTAGGAATTTCAGGCGTTCTGGTGAACCTTCTGATAATACTTTTACGCATTATTCCTCACTCGTTGGGATAAGACTTATTTTATTTGCCTTTAATTCTCTGCCATCCTGGGTGACCACTTTTGCGAGCTTTATCTGGTCAAGCACTCCTATCATCGCCTGGTATTGAGCATCTTTACTCGTTTTCAAGGAAACCACGAGCAAAGTGTCCCTTTCCAAAAGTTTTTCTTCAACGATTCTTCGCACCTCACTATATTGCTGGGGAGATATGTCAATTCCATCATAACCCGCTGCCCTCAGTTTTAATGCACCCTCAGGGTTTATCAGAATTGAAACTACATTCTCTGGTTTGACCTTGGTCTCAGTCTCGGCTTTTTCAGGCAGAAGCATCTTAATACCTTTTTCCCTGGTAAATACAGTTGTGGTCATAAAGAAAATGATGATCAAAAATGCAATATCACCCATTGAGGCAGTAGGAATATGGGCTTGATATTTTTTCTTTTGCCTCAATTCCATCTATTTTTTCCTTTTGGGATAATGTTCAATCATATAATCAATCAGACCCGCAGCAACTTCCTCCATATCTTTTGTATATCCATCCACTTTACCCGCAAAGAGAATATGGAGAATAGCAAGTGGAGTTGCAATAATCAGACCCCATTTGGTTGTGATCAATGCCTCAGAAATACCACTGGCAACAATCGTAGGCTCAACCTCGCCTGCCATAGCAATTGCTGCAAATGCCCTAATCATACCTGTTACTGTTCCCAAGAATCCAAGAAATGGGGCAACCGTGGTCAAACCTGCCAGTAGTGCCATTCCTCTATCCAGAAAAGCGAGTTCAATTGCGGCAGCACGCGCCGCCACCTCTTCCATTGCATCCTTACCTTTATCTCCCTTTTCTAATATCACCTTGGCAATCTTTGCTGCGGGTGAAGCTGTCTGGTCACATAAAGCTATGCCCGCGTCAAGACCCTGGGCATCAATCGTTGAAATAAGTTTCTCCAAAAAACTCTTTGGATTCAGTCTTATTTTTATTAAAAGAGAGAAAAGACGCTCAAGAACAATACCCAATGCTAAAATGATACAAATCAATAACAACCACATCACACCACCGCCAATAGAAAATTCCCTGATCATAGAATAAACCTCCTTTCTATACCCTACATTATAATTATTTTATGAAAAATGTCAAGGGTCATTTTGAACTTGCACTATAATAAAGTATTCCACCGATCAAAGGGAAAAGACCAGCACCAAGAAAGAGAAAACTCTCATACCGAGCAAGGGCAAGAGAACCAATGATTAAATCAAAAAGGTCGCCTGGACCAGCAACGCTCAAGAGCGGAAAGTAGAAGATGATACGATATAAATGGAATACCGCCATTGCAACCAGGAATAGACAGCCAATCAAAGGAAAGACCCAGATGCCCTTTCCACCTATTAAATTGAGGAGCCTCTTCAAGATAAGGCCGAAGATGATAAGCGAAATAATGGCAAGTAATATTGCCACAATAAAAATAATTTCCGCAATTAAATCTGCCCTCATAAAACCTCCTTGTTAAAGATAGTATGAAGGTAAAGGTTAGGATGCTTGTAAGATTTAACCATTATACGAATTGTTATCTTACCAAGATTATCCAGCATCTTAACCCAAACCTAATAACCTTTTCTGAATCTTTACTTTCCCTTAGTGACTCCATAAAATTTTAAGTTTGCCACAACCGAGAGAATACCTGAGAGAAAGAATAGACCATATGCAAGATAATTTATACCGCCTTTGGGCAACATCATCTTGCCGCCTATTCCGCAAAATATCAATTGGATTAAAGCAAAGAGCAAAATACCTGTGGGTGCAATAACCATAAATTGCCAGTTGGTTTTTTCACCAAGCACAATTTCATAACGGCGCGCAATGATTCCCAAAAAAATGAAGGCGAGCCATAATAAAATTGCACCAACTACCAGCACATAATTCGGGATTATTGCCAGTGCCTGATAGGTAGACTCTTCTATCCCGAATGGTGCAGAAAATAATATTAAGGACATAGAACCTCCTATATTTTTTTAGTTCCAAAACCGGTTATAGAAATTCTAAAGAGATTCCAGATTTCAAATGTCCATCTTTGATACTGATTATATCTTATCATTTTAATTTTGCAAGAAGTTTATTGGTCAAATCCTTACCTTTTGTCGGACCAATAATCATTCCAGCTGCCTTGCCAAGTGCAAAAATGAATCTTTTTAGATCCTCTTCATAAAGCTCTTCAATCTTTATGCGCTGTGCTTTGAGTTGATTCTGATAAACCCTTTCTGTAAAATCACCAAGATAATCCTGGACAATCGCCTTCAATTGCTCAAGAAATTCAGGTGCAAATTTCTCTTTGGGCTTCTCTACTTCAACGACCCCTTCCTTTTGTTTTGCCCTTATATCTTTTATCGCATTCCAGATATTATCAAGTATGGACATCTGGGATGTCGCATAGATGTGTCCGATCAACTCTTCTTCAGAAATATCGCAGAGCAAACTCTGATTACTTCCCACAATTTCAATCACATCAATTTTTATTCCACCCACAGCGCCAATAGATTCAAATAGCACAGTGCCAGTTTGAGAAAATTTTGCTTTATTTGTTTCTCCTCCATGTGAAGTAATGGTCTCGCCATCTTTTTTCACAATAAAAGGCAGACCCAGACCACGCTCCTCAATTTTATTCAGTATTTCTTCGTTCATAACCTTCACCCCCTCATAACTGTTTCATCTT
The DNA here is from genome assembly GCA_037444665.1 of Caldifarciminota bacterium. GTDB lineage: Bacteria > Hydrothermota > Tepidihabitantia > SM23-42 > JAOAFX01 > JAOAFX01. The sequence goes on along the minus strand of JBBILZ010000043.1, from coordinate 3,430 downwards.
TTCAATGACTGCCTGAACTTTAACCCGTGCCTGAGAAGAACCTATCTCTTCCACTGCTTTTTTGACCAGAAAATCAATCAAGGTTCTCAGTATCTGGACAATGTCATCCTCTTTTTCTGGAGGTGGATTCTGTTTGAATTCCATTTTTTCACCAATGATACCAACGATGGGCAGAATATCTGTAGCAATTACGCCCAAACCTTGATTCAGAATATCAAGCCAGTGTGCCTTTTTACCACCACTACCAAATTCATCAATCAATAGATTTATCTGCATCAATTTTGAACTGATGCTCCTTGGTAATTTAATTTCTTCTTTGACTGGAGCCGGGGCTGGTTTAACCTCTTCAACTGTTTTCTCCTCAACAACCTGAACCTCTGGTCGCTCTTCTTTTTCCACGACCTTTTCTTCTACTTCTTCCTTCTTTTCTATCACTACCTCTTTCTTCTCTTCTCCAATCAAAGACAACTGAGCATTTATCTTTTCAATTACCTCAGAGGGCTTTGCTTCCCGCTCCACTTCAATACCAAGATACTTATTATTATGAATAAATATTATCAAACGATTTGCGCCGTAACAGAGTGATACAAAATTTATTTCACCCAGTCCCAGCGTATTCTTTATCACCTCTGCTGCCGAGGAGAAGAATGCAGTGAGGTCACCAATCGGTGAAGTTGACGAACCCTTTATCTTCTCAATTGAGCCATCCTCGGCATTGACCACAGCATAATTTATTACGCCTGGTATCTTATCCAATATCTCCATTCACCACTCCTTTCTATTTCAATTCGGCACGGAGTTCTTCAAGTTTTTTCTTGAACAGTAATTTTCCATAGACCAGAGGACCTTCCGTATCAAGAAATTTATCAAACTTTTTCCTGAAGTCATCAATCTGTTCCTGGGACATTGGACTCTGCACAACAATCTCAAAGGTATCCTCATTAACCTTCAGTGCCGAGCTAATTGAATGTTCTTGCGAATTTTGCTCGCACCATCTTCTGAACCAATTCAAACCATGTTTACCAAAAATTTTAAAAAATGCATTTAAATAATGAATCAAACCAGCCATTAACCTTTCTGCTTCCCTGGGGTCATAAATCAAACCCTGTTCTTTTAGCCAGATAATGGTCTTTATGGTTTCATATCCACCCAATTTTGACTGGGCAATAATTTCATTAATGGTCCTTTTGCCATCAACCATTGCCAGAACCTGCCAGTCAGTTCGGCGCAGGGCAACCGCACTCGGTAATTCTTTTGTTGATTTTGCAAGCACTGCATCGCGTGGTGGCAAATGTTCCTTAATCTGCTCAAATTCAATCCTTCGCCTTTCAATAGTTTCGGTCAATTTTCCCACATCTTCAGAGATTGTGTGTTCGGTTGCCTTTATACCTACCTCAAAAACTGCCCGTTCAAGATTAACCAGGGAAAGATTGAGCAATGATTCAAATCCTTTTTCTGTACCATCGGTTGCATGCACAATATTACCATCCCTTAAATATATCTCACCATTCAATTCACCACTTACTCTGACCACACCGGTCTTTTTCAAGTAAGTAAGAAATTGTAGTATATCAGAAAGATTAAATTCCTTTAGATTAATCTCACAGTCAGCCATTTATATTACTCCCAACCAGTTATGTAGCAAAAAATATACCCTACCAATAAATAGTGATACACGAGCCATAATTGTGTATCCGAACGAAGCACCGAATGAAACCATCATAAACCAGATACCAATCCTGGCAAAGACACCTAATGGTCCTTTATGCTCTTTAGAAAAATAGAAATAGATAAGCGTGAAGATTACACCAATGATAATCAAAAGATTGGAAAATGTAGTAAAAGCAGGAACACCTTTTAAAGGCAGGAATGTTGCCTGCAACTGGGGAAAGATATCTCCCTGAACAATCTGAGTTATAAAGACAGCCATAGAAATGCCCATCGTGAATGTTAGCGGAATGCGAATCATCCAGGAAATTTTGGGAATGAGTGGTGCAAACATCAAAAGTCCAATAAATACAGGAAAGACATTATACCATTGACCCCGGTAGAAAAGAGGCTCAAATAAATTGGGCCAGGCAAAATCAAACCATAGAACAACTGCCCAATATCCAGCCGAGACACCAACAAAGATATTTTCAGCAATTTTATAGAATGGATTATCCTTATACAAAAATGAGTATATGGCAAGGGTTAAGACTGCGGCAATCCATATTCCTAAGGTATTTATCATTTTTTCCTCCGCTGATAGACCAGTATCACATTACCGAGAACGATGAATCCGACAAGCAGAAGATGAACAATGGACTGTGCATCCATTCCCTTTAACCCCCTGCCCTTTTTATTCACAAGGGTCTCATATTCTGCTGCACCCTTTAGTCCACCTAAAAGTCCAACCAGCTGCCCAGAACTTAAATATGCATACTGTTGCGGTGCCATAATTGCAGTGGTCGCACCGCAGATTGGAATACCATAGCGGGCATGGAAATAGATTATCCAGTGTAATATACCAGGGTCTCCAGCAGAAAAGGTCATAACCAGTCCCAGATCTTTTGCCGATTTTACTTTCTTCCCTAAGGGGAATGAATCAATAGGGACACCCTGATAATCAACCTTTATTACATCGGCAAAATTACGGCCTAAACTCAAGAGCATAATTGCACCACCCGGCCGATAACCCACATTTATATAATCCTCACCATATTTTTTATTATATATTTGGGCAATCTGATTTAAAGCCACATTACCCAATTCACTGCCAGCTGGCCATAAACCCATCATATATACCTTTAAATTCTTGCGAAAACAATGTTCAATTACTGCCTCGGTCGCTGGATAGAGTTCTGCCTCACTACCCGGGTCATAATCTGTAGAAATGAGCACTACTGAACCTTCAGGTAGAGATTCAATCTTTTGATAGACATTTATTACTGGTTTTGTAATATCCACAGGTAGATTAAGTGGCACAAGCATCGGAATAATGACTGCCAGTGCGACAAGCAGAAAAATAATCCTTCTATCTAATTTGCTCAAGCGTTCAATAAGATTCATAGCACAACCTTAATAAATATTTTACTCACGCGCTCCTCCCATATAACTCCTTTCAATACCCAGGAGCACGCGCAATGCCATAGAGATCAATCCCAAATCAATCCCGAAGAGAATGCCGCGCTTTGCTGCAGTATTCGGAACCTGCATAATCCATTCTACCAGGTCAGGAAAACCGTGCCATATTAAATAACCAATAGGAATCCTGCCAATCATTACGACGACTGCTGCAATCAATAACAATGTTGCCTCTGGCGTCTTCGCACGGAATGCACGGAATGAAGCCGAGGCAACAAAGAATGCTAAGAGAGAAAACATAGTAGCACCCAGTGGCACCTGAAAATTTTCAAAGAAATATAAAAATATCCGTGAATCTCTACCA
>JBBILZ010000042.1:0-21295 GCA_037444665.1 Caldifarciminota bacterium | reverse complement strand
TGAAATTCATCTACTTCATTTAGGTAAATAATTAATCCAGCATAAATCATTAGTAAAACGTAAATATTTGTGTTTCCCAAATTACTTTTTATTAAAATTGCATATTATAAAACTGGGGGATGGCAAGCTCGATGTTACTCAAAAATAATCTTACCGAAACTGGGTGGTTTAATCAGAATAAAACTTCTTGTTAAGCTACTTGAAAAAATGGGTGCCCCTGAGTATTGAACTGCGCCCCCCTTGTTAAGACAAAAGTAATGGTCATGATTTGTAGAGAGCTTCATCCGACTTTCTTTAATTTATCCTGGTTATATAGAGTCTCAAATTCTTCTGGACTCCAATAACCCAACTCACTATGCACATAGAGCTTATTGTAATCAATTTCAATCCAGTTGCCAATTTTAGTGATCGCCTCCTCAAGCGTTTCAAACTCATTTAACCAGATAATTTCCTCTTTCACCGTCCGCATCATCCGCTCCGTATCCGCATTCCCCTTGGGATTGTCATAAGTGGTAAATATTTGTTCAATCCCCAAAGTCGCCATATCAGTCATAAAACTCCTTGCCGTTGGCTGAGTACCATTATCACTGACCAACCTTAAACCAGCCCCACGCACCCCATCAGGGAATTCACGATTAGTCGTCATATCCATTGCTCGCTTCCAGTCCCCAGTCTTACTCCGTAAGGAAATGTGCCAGCCTACTACCTTCTTGGTAAACCAGTCCAGGACAATTACTAAATACACCCAACCCAGGGCATTGACGATAAACTTGGTCATATCAATACCCCAGATTTGCCTGGGCTTATCCGCTCATGGTGTCCGCTTTGCCTTATGAACCGTCTGGGGCGCCATAAGACCGTATTTTTTCATTAACCGACGCACTCGCTTCTGGTTCACCAAAAGATTTTCCCGATGCCGCAGCCAGGCTGTAACCCGACGATAGCCCCAAAACGGATGGACCGATTTGATCGCTTTAATCCGTTCCAGCAGTTCCTCCTCATCTGCATCAACAACCGGCACTTTGGGTTCATGAACCTGCTTGGCAGCATAATAGCCGCTCCGCCCAATACCTAACGCCTGACAGGCATCAAGTACGGTATAGCCAGATTGTTTTAACGAATCCACAGCGGTCACCTTATTCCCAGCAAATCGTCCGTTTTTTTTTAATATCTCAATCTGTATTGCCTGCTTCCCAATAATCTTCTGCAATTTCTCAAGCTCCGATTTGTAAACATTGTCATCGCCAGCACCATTGATTAATCCCTTTTTACCGGCTTCTAAAAACTTATCACGCCAGCGATAGTAAAGCGTCTGACTAATCTGATGCTCCCGGCAAATCTCGGCAACCGAACGCTTTTCTTTAAGACCCTCAAAAACAACCGCTAACTTCTCTTCAACCGGCCAATTTCTCTTTTTCATCGCTTGCCTCCTGTTAATTATTCTATTTTACCTCTACAAATCACCCGTGTCCAGCCCCTAATGGTCTCAGTATACACGGCTATTCCGATAGGTTATTTTATAATCTTTATATGTTTTAATTGAGTTTAAGTAAACCATTTCAAGTTTTTCTATTGTATTAGTGATGCTAAACTTTTTTTTGACAATTTGTTTCGCATGTAATCCCATTTGTATGCTTATGTTTTTATTTCTTAATAACCAAATAATTTTTTCGGCAAGTATTTCAGGCTCATCTGGTGGTACTAAAATACCATTTACTGAATTTTCAATGATCTCAGGTATTCCACCTACACAAGACGCAATACATGGTTTACCGGCCGCACAAGCTTCTATTAATGCAAGCCCGAGTCCCTCTTCAAGGGAGGGAAATACAAATATATCCATCAGTTTTAGATAGCCTAATAGGTCGTTTCGTGTGCCGAGGATGTGTACACTATCAGTTAATGCATATTTTCTTATTAACTTTTGTAATTTCATCTTTTCTTCTCCATCACCAATGATAATTAAATTACCTTGTGGAAATTGTTTTTTAACAAACCGCATACTTTCAATAAGCACATCATGCCCTTTTATCTTGTGCAATCTTCCGATTGTACCGATGATTGGTTGAGATATGCTCAATAAATCAGTAGGCGCCTTTATTTCCATAACAAATTCATCTATATTGATACCATTATAAATAACCTCAATCTTCTGCGGAGATATAGATAATGTATTTATCAATTGCTTTTTAATAGCCTGAGACACGGTAATTATCTTATCAGTAAATAATGCGGTTAGCCAATAAAGAAACCAGAATAGAAAATTACATTTACACCAGACTGAAATGTTGTGTTCGGTAGTCATTATTATTTTTGTTCCTGCAAGAAAGGCAGCAATCCTCCCCCATATTGTAGCATGGGGCATATGTGTATGAACAACATCGGGTTTAATTAGTTTTATTATTTTATAAATCTTGATGATGATGAATGGATTATATTTATTCCTATATTTTAAGGAATAAACTTTTTCACAATGTCTCTTATATTCATTCAATAAAGCATCTTGGCGGTACAAAGAAATAACATATATACTAAATAGCATATGGTTTAAATTTCTTATTGTTGTAAGCAAAATTTTTTCAGCTCCACCAATGCCAAGTGAAGTAATGATATATACAATCTTAATTTTGCGCGATACCATTTTTATTCAGAAACAGTTTAAAAACCGTTTTTAATTCCCTTTTTACATCCAGCCAGGACTTAATTACTGAATGCTTTTTTCGTATATTTTCCTCAATCTGCGCAAGAATGATAGGCTTGTGCATCAGATTTTGTAAAGTTTCCGCCAAAGACTCTGGATTATTGGGTTCAACAAGAACGCCGGTTTTGCCATTTTCAACCACTTCAGATACCGCGCCCACATTTGTTGCGATAACTGGTAAGCCATAATTCAATGCCTCCTTTAACACAATCCCATAACCTTCGTGGCGTGACGGGAGAATAAATATATCGCAAGATAAGTACAAGTCTTTCAATTTTTCATTAGAAATATAGTCGGTAAATTCTATTTTGGGGAGTAATCCATAATTTTTTATTTTAATATTGAGTTGCTCATAAAATCGCTTGTCATCAATGTTTCCAACGATGTAACATTTAAAAGGATAATCTTTCAAATCCTTGAGTGCTTCTATAAGGTAATCATAACCCTTTCTTTCTGTTACTGCACCCACTGAAAGTAAATTCCAGTGTTCCTTTTTCCCATAAAATCTTTCTCTTTTAATTTCAGTTGTAACATCAACACCTGGATTAACAATATGAATTTTATTCTGGCAGTAATAACCGGCTCTTTTCATTACCTTATTTTTAGTATTCTGACTATTTACAATTATCAATTTTGCGCGTTGCAAATTTTGTTTTATTATATAATGGCTCAATTTACTTTTAATTTTATCTTTGAAGAAATCTTCTTCAAAATGGTGAACCATCTGAATAGTCGGTATATGCCACAGACTTATAAAAAATGTAAAAATAAAATATCTTAACCCAGAATCAGCAACCTGGACAATTAATTCTGGTTTATATTTTAAAAATTTAAGGAAACAGTATGTAAAACTTAGAAATTTGTTTCTGAACATCTTTGGCAATTGATGGACATTTATAACAATGACATTACACTCCATCTCCTGGAGGGCTTCTACTATTTTTTTATTGTATATGTGACCACCAGTTGTTGGCGGTTCTTTATAAGAGCCGATAAAGAACACCTTCATTCCCATTTCCACAATTATATCTATTCTATCTTTGATGTCAATTACTCCAATATCTGGTACCGCTCCTTTTGTTATTCTCACAATTAATTCACACACAAAATATAATTCCATCCGTGATGGATTTTGTTCTACAGAGTTGACATATACCCACGAAGCGGAAAAGACCTTAAGAAAAATATTTTTTTTGTGAGCCCGTCGGACACATGGTATTCAGTTAATTGATATACTCCAACAAGAATCTGTCTTTTGCCGATAACATCCATTGGGCGTTAATATCTAAATCATCAAGCAGCACAGGGGGTAAGTCCATAAAAAATTGATATCGTTAATACGCCACATTCTGATAGTGTCGGATTATCTTGCGGATAGTCTTTCTGGTGGTTTTAAAAACTCGGGCAACGAAAGATATATTCCCGGTGGTATTATAGAATTTTTTTTACTGATGGCGGCGGGGCATTTAGAGTCCATAATGCGCTGGTAATAATTTTCTTTTGGGGTGAATACCATGTCTTGAAACTCTGCAATCAGGGGTTGACAGACTATTAAAAATATTTATAATATTAGAAGTTATGCTGATTAGACTATTTATCATCCCTATATTTATGCTATTCAGTAAAAACTTACCTTCACCGAATAATGCCAGTGCTCCTTTATCATCAAGAACCGGGGAAATTCTCTTTGATACTAATGTCATATATGTTCCTGTTTCTGCAGTGCACCCTTCTGTTTCATGGAATGGTTCAAACTATCTTGTTGCGTGGTATAGTATCTGGGCAGGAACCAGGGATATTTATGGTGCTCGAGTAACCTCTGGAGGTTTCCTCCTCGATTCAGGAAGTATCTATATTTCCCTTGCGCCAAATAATCAGCGTGACCCTTCAGTTGCTACTGACGGTTCAAATTTTTTTGTTGTTTGGAGCGATGACCGTAATGGTGAAATGGCAATTTATGGGACACGCATTGATGCCCAGGGAGCAGTAATTGATTCAACAGGAATTCTTATATCTACGGGAGCTGTCTATCATCCCTGTGTTACTTTTTATAATATGAATTATTTTGTGGTATGGAGTAAGCAAGTGAGCTACTACGACTGGCATATTTATTGTGCCCGGGTGAATACTGATGGCGTTGTTATTGATACGACCGGAATTGCAATCTCACCGACACCAGGCCGTCAGGATTATCCATCAATTGCCTTTGATGGCGTAAACTATCTTGTGGTCTGGGAGGATAATCGCAATGGCGCCTGGGATATTTATGGCGCCCGGGTAAGCCCTGATGGGACTGTTCTTGATTCCACAGGATTTGCAATTTCCGCTGCCTCTAACGGTCAGGAGCATCCAGTAGTTGCCTTTGATGGCACAAACTATTTTGTGGTCTGGCAAGATAATCGTCTCAGTGGGTGGTGGGATATCTTTGGCGCCCGGGTAAGCCCTGATGGTGTTGTCCTTGATACTGCCGGTTTGGTAATCTCTGATGCCCCTCGTAACCAGATATTTCCATCCCTGGCTTTTGATGGAGCAAACTATCTGGTTGCCTGGGGAGATAGTCGGTATGGAGTTTCTGATATTAATGGGGCTTTGGTAAATCATATGGGGAGTGTTATCTCAAGCATCGCCATATCAACTGCTAATGATGGGCAAACATATCCTTCTGTATGCTTTGATGGTATGAACTATTTTGTTGTCTGGGTTGACAAACGCTATAGTTATACGCAAACGCTCTACGGTGCAAGGGTAAGTTCCACGGGCGTGGTCCTTGACCCTCTTGGTATTCCTGTATCGTGGGGAGTTTATCGACAGGAATCTCCTGCTACGGCCTTTGACGGAACCAATTTTTTCACGGTCTGGCAGGATAATCGGAACGTAACATCTTACGACATTTACGGGACAAGAATCAGTTCTACGGGAGAAGTTCTTGACCCATTATGTATCCCGATCTCCACTGCTCCCGGTAATCAAATCAATCCCGCCATCGCCTATGGTGGCGGTAATTATTTTGTGGTATGGGTGGATTTCCGGAATGGCAGGAGCGATATTTATGGGGCGCGCGTGAATCAGGCTGGTGTGGTTCTTGACCCATCGGGCATTTTTATAAGTGACAATGCACAAAATCCGGCGGTTGCATTTGGTGGACAATTTTATCTGGTTGCATGGGATGCGGGTGAAAACATTTATTGTTCCCGTATATCACTTGACGGTGTAGTGCTTGACACTCTTGAAATCCCTGTCTCAATAGATTGGCGCTTTGAGTATGAACCAGCGATTGCTTTTGATACCACAAACTACTTCGTAGTATGGTGGAGTTTTTACTATGGTGATCTCAATTACAGGAATGAGAAAAATTTTATTCTTTCTGAAAATCGTCAAACAATCGTGGGACAAGTCTGGGGAGCTCGGGTCAGTCAATCAGGGGTCGTCCTGGACCCTGAGCATATTTTCCTGGGTGGCGGTTGGGAGTATGTATGTTCAAGTCCTTCGGTCGCTTTTGATGACTATAATTATCTGGTAACCTGGGATATGGGAAACATGTTTGATAATACTAACGGCATTTATGGTACGCGTGTTGCTCCAACGGGTGTGGTTCTTGACCCATCCGGTATCCCAATTTGTGTTGCGCCCGAAGACCAACATTACCCCTGTGTTGCCTTCGGCAGCAGTGGTCATTTTATTGCTTGGCAGGATTACCGGGATGGCGAATGGAATATATACGGAGCACGGGTCTCAAGAGCGGGAAATATTATGGAGACTTTTTCTGTCTCGCTCCAACCCGATCAGCAAATTCAACCTTCAATAGCAGATGGAATTGGTGATACAATTCTTATAACCTATTCGGGTTTTACCGATTCAATCAATAATACTCCGGCAAATACAATGCGCATCTGGGGAAAGTTTTATCCATTTACAGGGATTGGAGAGAAGCCCGTAAATAGAATTATGGAAAGTGACTATGATTTGGTAGTATTTCCAAATCCATTCAGGGATGCCCTTACCATCAAAATGATAAATCCAAAAACTACTTCTCAATTTCACGATTCAATTGTGATTTATGATGTAACAGGAAGAGTAGTAAGGTCTTTTGCTCGGGTATCCAATATTTGCTGGTACGGAGATGACAATACCGGCCGCAAATTACCGGCCGGGATCTATTTTGTGTATTGTGAAGGGAAATTAAATAAAAGCGTAAAGATTGTGAAGATAGAATAATTCTTATGGGTAATGTGAAATATAGCCAAATTTTTATTTTATTAGGATTTTTGAGTGTTTTATCGGGCAACAACATTGATATGAGCCGGTTGATTGACAATCCTGCACCGGGTTTATTGCAAGATGGAGATTTTCTTTTAGATACCAGTCTGTGCTACACTCCTGTTGCTGGGACTCAGATGTGTCCTGCAGTCAGTTTTGATGGAACAAACTATCTTGTTGCATGGCAGGATAATCGCACAGGTATTGATTTTGATATCTATGCTGCAAGGGTGGATACACTTGGTAATCTGCTTGATTCAGCGGGAATTCTGGTTTCAATCAGCCCCGCTGACCAAACACTGCCTTTTCTGATTTGGGGAGATACTAATTATTTAATCGCCTGGTGTAGTAGGGGAAGGGTGTATGCAGGACGGGTTGAACCTTCTGGGGTTCTGTTAGATACCCAGGCTATTGCCACTGGACTGGAGATTTTTGATTATCAGGCAAAACCTGTAATCTCATTTGATGGGACAAATTATTTCATAATATCAAGTATAGTAGAATATTACTGGTATGACTGGGCAGACATTATTTATGGTAAACGGGTCAGTCAGCAAGGAATGATTCTTGACCCTAACGCAAAGATTGTGTATTATAAATATTTGGGGCATGTAAATTATCCTCAAATTGATTTTGACGGAACAAATTATCTCGTTGCCTGGAGCGAATTGATTAGTAATCCGGATGGTTTTAATATTTACGGTGTGCGTGTAAATCAAGAAGGATTGGTAATTGATACCCCTACTATTGCCATTTCTACTGTGCCTGGTTCAAATCAAGGGTCCCCGGATGTTGCCTTTGGAGAAACGAGTTACCTTGTTGTTTTCACTGATAATCGCAATGGTAATTCTGATATTTATTGTACCCGGGTTAGTCCAGAAGGTGTAGTTTTTGACACTGCAGGAATTAAGATTTCAGCCGCTCCAGACAGTCAACTTTCTCCAGGGTTGGATTTCAGCGACGATAACTTTTTTGTTATCTGGCAGGATAAGCGGGACGGCGATTACGATATCTATGGAGCCCGAATTGATACTGCTGGCATGGTCATTGATACAGCTGGTATACGCATTTCGGGCGCAATGAATCAGCAGACAAATCCCGCAATTAAGTTTGGCACTGACCGTTATCTGGCGGTCTGGGAAGATAGTCGCTGTGGTCTGTGGTCTGAAATTTTTGGTACCTTTATAGACTTAAATGGTAATCCTGCAGACTCAATGGGATTCCTCATACCCCATATGGGGAATCGCCAGAATAACCCAGCCTGTGCCTTTGATGGCACTAATTACTTTGTTGTATGGGAAGATGCCCGGACAGGATACTGGTATGATATCTACGGCATTCGGCTGGGAATGGATGGAACGATTCTGGATTCTGGTCCAGTTCAAATTTGCAGTGCCACTGATGACCAGAGGTCTCCAGCAGTTGCCTTTGATGGTACAAACTATCTTGTGGTCTGGCAGGATAGAAGGTCGGCTGAGACAGGTTGGGATATATGGGGGGCTCGTGTTTCTCCCGAAGGGGTGGTGTTAGACCCTGGAGGTTTTGCCATTTCTACTGCTGTAGATACACAATCATCGCCTGCAGTCTGTTTTGGTGGAAATAACTATTTAGTTTCCTGGGAAGATAAGAGGGCTGGGAACTATAATATTTACTGTGCACGGGTAAGTCCATCAGGTTTAGTCCTTGACCCCAATGGTATTCCCCTTCCATCAACTGGCCTTCAAGAGCGCCCATCCTGTATATCATTTGACAATAATAATTTTCTGGTAGTGTGGGGTAGATATGTAGGAGATGGATACTGGAGAGTTTATGGTGCAAGGGTAAGTCCCGCGGGCGTGGTTCTTGATACTGCGGGAATTTGCATCACTAATCACTTCCTCCATAATCCTTCGGTTGCCTTTGACGGCATAAATTACTTTGTAGTTTGTAATACTGGGAGTTACTACAGTGGTCCTGATATTTGGGGTGCGCGGGTAAGTCCGGACGGAGTTGTTCTTGATACTGCAGGAATAGATATAACCCATGTGTCCAATACTCAAATCTATCCTTCTGTTGTCTTTGATGGGGATAAATATGTAATAATGTGGCAAGATTATCGCAATGGTTTCTGGGATATATACGGTTCCAGGGTAACAACTGATGGAATTGTGATAGACTCTATAGATGCCTTTCCAGTGGTAATGGCGCCCGGAGCCCAGGTTGCACCCGCCTTAGCCCATGGCACAGGGAATATGGTTCTGTTAACTTATTCTGGTTTTACAAAGTCAATTAACAGCCGTCCTGCAAATACAATGCGCATCTGGGCGAAGTTTTATTCATCTACAGATATTGAAGAGAATGAGGGATACAGGATATCGCAGATTGATTATGGATTAGAAATAAGTCCCAATCCAGCAAAAGGTATTTTGAAAATCAGATTCAATTCATCGGATGAGAGAAAGATAACAATCAAGTTATATGATGTCTGTGGCAGGATTGTGCATCAACAAAATATAATAAAATCTAAACTTGGGATGAATGAGGTTTTGATAAAACCAGAAGGTTTATCTGCAGGGGTTTACTTTGTAAATCTTGAGAGTGTGGATTACAAAAAATTAGCAAAGGTAATATTTATTAGATAATAATTTTCTTAATATCATTTTTTAGCAAGAAAAATATTTATGCCTTTTTCTTTTAATTTCAAGCAGAATTTCCACACTTTTAAGTATATTGCCTTCATTAGCAAAATTGTTGACCTGGTGTGATTATTTAAGTATAATTACTGAGAATGTCGCAATTTAGAATTATTCTTTCTGCCAACACAACCTGGTATCTTTATAATTTTCGGTTACCATTAATAAAAGAATTATTAGAACGGGGTTATCAGGTGCTCGCGCTTTCACCTGCTGATAGATATGTTGGTAATCTAAACAAATTGAATGTTCTCCACATTGATATAAAGATTAAAAGGAGCGGTATCAACCCTTTAGAGGATATACTGCTCTTATCTAAATTTACCCAGGCTTATAAAAAATATCAACCCGATATTGTCCAGCATTTTACAGTAAAACCTGTGATTTATGGCACAATTGCCGCAAAGATTGCCGGGATAAAATACATCTTCAATATGATTCCTGGAATGGGGTATGTATTTACAGAAACTGGTTTTAAAAAAAGAATAGTGCAGTGGATAACGAGATTGATGTACAAATATGCACTAAAATTTTCAAATCATATATTCTTTCAGAATAAAGAAGATTATAATTACTTTTTGAAATATAATATGGCGTCCCAAGAGAAATCAAGCATTGTCTCAGGCACTGGTGTTGATATTGAAAAGTTCAAACCTATTTCTAAAAAAACCCGTTCTGATAACAGGATAGTCTTTATCTTTTCTGGCCGTCTCCTGGGGGATAAAGGTGTTGGTGAGTTCGTTTCAGCAGCACGCCTGTTAAAAGAAAAGTATAAAGATGTTGATTTCTGGCTTGTGGGACCTGTGGATTTGCAGAATCCAAAAGGCATATCGCCCGAGCAATTGAATAAATGGAATCAAGAAGGGGTAATCAATTATCTCGGAATGACTGATAATATAAAGGAGTATCTGCAAAAGGCAGATGTAATTGTGCTTCCATCGTTTTACCGCGAAGGTATTCCATTGTCTTTATTAGAAGGTGGTGCCTGTGGTCTACCAATAATAACTACTGATTCCTGTGGTTGCCGGGAGACAGTAATAGACGGCAAAAATGGATTCTTGGTGCCTGTTAAGAATCCTGAAGCATTGGCGCAGGCAATGGAAAGATTTATCTTAAACCCAGATTTGATTATTGAAATGGGCAGAGAGAGTCGTAAACTTGTTGAAGAGAAATTTGATTCAAGAAAGATTGTGAAGACGATATTGCAAAGGTATCCATTTTGATATATAATAAATAGATGAAGATTACAATCATTGGTAGCAGTGGATTTATTGGTAGATTCCTTGTTAAAAAACTTGTTGAAAATAATCACCAGTTGAATGGGCTGGATACAAATCCTGCGGTTCCTGAGCTGGCGCCTAAATATAACCATATTACCGGTGATTACCTTGTTAGTGCTGATGTAAATAAATCTTGCGAAGATACTGACCTTGTCATTTCCCTTGCGGCAAAGCACCATGATTTTGGGATAACAAGGGAAGAGTATTTCAGGGTGAATCAGGGAGGGACCATTAATCTCTTGAGGTGTATGGCACAACAGAATATTAAGAAATTAATCTTTTTTAGTAGTGTTGCAGTTTATGGAACTCAGACTGAACCTACAACCGAACAGAGTCCTTTAATTCCAGACACGGATTATGGAAAATCAAAACTTGCCGCAGAAAATGAGATTTTAAAATGGACAGAAGAGGATAAATCCCGATGTGCAATAATCATAAGACCAACCGTAATCTTTGGCCCTGAAAACTATGGAAATGTCTATAATCTGATTGATAAGATTTATAAAAAGAGATTTATATTTGTTGGCGATGGCACAAATATCAAATCTGTTGCCTATGTGGAAAACCTTGTTGATGCGACAGTTTTTTTGATGGAACATCTAAAACCGGGTGTCCAGGTCTTCAATTACTCTGACGAACCCCAGATGACCACTGCAGAGATTGTGAAAATTATAACCGAATTTATGCCCCATAGTATTCCCAAATTCAAAATCCCCTTATCCCTTGCAGTCTCTATGGGTAGTATCTTTGATATTATGGCAAAACTGACTGGATATAATTTTCCAATCACTGCCAAACGGATGAAAAAATTTAATACACCTACCTTTCATAAATCAGATAAAATCAGGCAACTTGGTTTTCAGCAGAAGATTTCAATAAGGGAGGGATTTAAAAAGATGGTTGAGTGGTATTTAAATAATAGTAGGGCAATTGAGGGTATATAAATAAAAGGACGAAAAAGGGCTCAAGAAGGCTAAAAAAGGCGAAAGGGCGAAAAAGGGCGTAAAATAAGGAAAGGGAAGATAGTAGGTAGTAAGTAGAAGATAACAGAACTAAATAGACCAAAAAATACTAAAAAGACCAAATAGACCAGATTCTTCCAGTGCTCTGCACTCCTTTCCAGGCGAAGCCTCAATTCCAGACGAAGTCTCACTTCCATTCCATTGGAATAATGTGTTCAAAAAGACTAAATAGACCAAAGAAATCCAGCATCTAGAATCAAGTATCAAGGAAGTCAGAATGGAAATATGTGTGTTTATTTGGTCATAAATAATAACCAGGAGTTTTTGCCTGCTTTAGGAAATTTAAAGAGCACATAAATTCCTTTAAATATCTTTCCAAATGCACGAAATTTGATGGAGTTTTCATTATGGAATGTTGCATGCCACTCGCCTTTGTCCCAGATTTTGACTGTACCTGCACCATACATTCCTTCAGGAATTTCGCCTTCAAAGTTTGCATAACTTAAATCATGGTCTTCTACTTGTATGCAGAGCCTTTTTACATCAGGCTTTGTTGGTGGCCTTTTTGGAACTGCCCAGGATTTTAATACTCCATCCATTTCAAGGCGCAGGTCCCAGTGCAGGTGTGTTGCTTTATGCTCGTGGATTACAAATATCAATCATCGCCTCTTTAAGAATTTTGAAATCTTTTTTGATGTATCAAGTAAGGCGCTGATTGATTCTTCACGGTTAAACTGGTCAATAAAATAGGCAATAAATTCAGAAACATCAACTTCTTTAAACCAGGGTGCGTTTTTCAATCCTTGATTTCTATAAGTAAGGTTTGTTGCATATACCCTTTTTATTAACTTTTCGTTATATGCCTGGTCAAAAAGTTTCACACCATTATCAGTGAGCAGGGCAAAGGTTACAATCACATAGATATTGCGTGCACCAGATTTTTTTAATTCTTTTGCAGATAAAAGCATTGATTGTCCTGAGGCGAGCATATCATCAATGATGAGCACATCTTTGTTAGTAAGGCTTGCTCCAAGAAATTCATGTTTGATAATGGGATTCTTTCCATCCACAATCCTTGTAGTATCGCGTCGCTTATAGAATAACCCAAGTTCTACACCCAGACTATTAGCATAATAAAGACAACGGTCAACTGCCCCTTCATCCGGGCTTACAACGATTAATTTTTCTTTATCAACAATCAGGTCTTTTTCATTTTCTAAAAGCAAGCGAATTATTTGATAACTGGCATGGAGATTCTCAAAACCCATCAGCGGAACTGCATTCTGCACATGTGAATTATGGGCATCAAAGGTTATTAGATTCTTTACACCAAGGTTTTGTAATTCCTGTAATGCTAATGCGCAATCAAGTGATTCCCGTGCAGTTCTTTTGTGCTGTCTGCTCTGATATAATAGTGGCATAATGACATTTATTCTATTTGCCCTGCCACCGATTGCTGCAACTACCCTTTTAATATCCTGAAAATGGTCATCCGGACTCATCGGACTCTCAATGCCCTGAATAGTGAATCTGCACCCGTAATTGCCTATATCTGCAATAATATAAACATCATAACCACGGATAGACTCATAGAGAACTGCCTTTGCTTCACCATTTGCAAATCTTGGACATTCACAGGGTTTGATAAATGTACTGTTTTTTTGACGGGGATAGCGCCTCTTCACAAGTTCTCTATCTACTAATCGGGCAAGTTCTTTTCCGCCAGGAGGAGCAATCAGGGCGATCGGCATCAAGGGTGTTTTACTGAGTTTCATTGCTTGAATACCGGGCTAACAATAAAGAAGATTAAAAAGAATACCGCGAGTATATACATTATAACAGAGACCTCTTTACCTTTACCGCTCAATAATTTTATCAGCACATAAGAAAGAAAACCGAGCGATATACCATTTGAAATACTATAGGTAAATGGCATACTGGCAATCGTGATAAATGCGGGAACTGCTTCAGAATAGTCTGAAAAGTCTATTTTTATTACTGATTCCATCATCATTATTCCGACAATAATTAATGCCGGTGCGATTGCAACCGAAGGTATAAAGCCTACAAGTGGCGCAGCAAATATGGCAATTAAAAATAATATGCCGGTGGTAACTGCAGTTAAACCTGTTCTGCCACCTTCTTCAATGCCCGCAGCACTCTCAATATAAGATGTTACAGTGGATGTACCTACAAGTGCACCTAATACTGGTCCTAATGAATCTGCAAAGAGCACCCTGCCAATGCGCGGGATACGTCCCTTTTCATCCACAAACTTTGCCTTTACTGCCAATCCAATAACTGTTCCAGCAGTATCAAAGAAATCAACGAATAGCAGGGTAAAGATTATGGTAATGAATGACCATTGTAAGGCGCCAATAATATTTAATTTGAAAAAGGTTGGGGTTAGAGAAGGTCGTAGGAATTGTAGCATTTCACCTTTTGTGCGGAAGAATGGGATAAAGCTCAAAATTGCACCAATCAGGATGCCGATGAGTATCGCTCCTTTTACTCTTTTTACCAGAAGTACTGTAGTAGTCAAAAGGACTATTCCTGCTAAAATAATTTTAGGATAGACATCAGGATGGGCAAATGGAGAGATTTTCACAAAGGTGATTGGGTCTTTGGTTATAATGCCTGCCTGCTCAAATCCAATAAAGGCAAGGAAAAGACCGATTCCAACGCTCACTGCGCATTTGAGCGTGAATGGAATAGAATCAATAATAATTTCCCTTAATTTGGTCAGGGTGATAATAACAATTATAATCCCCTCTATAAAAAAGAAGCCCAGACCAATGCGCCAGTCAATGCCCATACCAGCACAGATTGAATAGGCAAAGAATGCATTCAAACCCATACCCGGTGCCAGGGCAATGGGATAGTTTGATAATAGACCCATTGCAATGCTTATTAGCCCTGCCACTATACAGGTTGCAAGCGTAACAGCACCTTTGTCCATACCCGCTGCCTGAAGAATCAATGGATTGGCAGCGATAATATATGCCATAGTCATAAATGTGGTTATGCCGGCAAGGATCTCTATTTTTACGGTTGTATTATTTTCTTTTAATTTAAAAAATTTCTCTAACATAATTACCTCCTGAATGATACATCAAATAGTCTTACCATTAAAACCCTTGGTTATTTAACTACAACAAATTTTGTAATATCATTTCCCGCACCATAAGTATTCATAAAACAGTAATAGATACCACTGCCCACATAATTTCCATTTTCATCCTTTCCATCCCAGATTAATGCTGCATTCGGAGAGAGTGGATTTGTATCTGTATAACGGCCTGGAGCATACAATCTACTGGACTCTATTTTCTTGATGAGTTTACCACTGATTGAATAGATGCGAAAATCAACGAATGTCTTTGTGTCTAATACAAAGGGAACATAGATATTGTTATGGATGCCAATAGTAAATGGATTTGGAAATGGGTCAAGGAATGAACATTTTTTTACCGGGGTTATATCTGGTGTTCTATAATAGAATGCCTTTACTGCATCGGGCCAGCCATAGCCTATACTGTCGCTCGGAGAACTGGCAAAGCTTGCAGTTGCAAATAGTGCGGTTCTGATTGAATCAACTGTCCATTGGGGATGCCCCTCAAGCAATAATGCACAGATACCAGTGACCATTGCCGTTGCTCCAGATGTGCCAAACGAATATAAATAACTGTTCTTTTCATCCGGGTTAACTACTACTGGTGCTGCGGAAAGGCAGACAATCTCGGGTTTTAATCTACCATCATAGGTCGGACCCCTGCCTGAATACTCCCAGCGTGTAAATGTAGAATCTATACCACCTACAGTTATTACATCTATTGCATCACCAGGCACTACAAGTTGTGGTACTGCGACATTACCTGCGGCAGTAACAACAATGACCCCTCTTTTTGTTGCTTCATAAGCAGCAATGGATGCGGGTGAAGTTTTTCCATCATAATCATAAGGCCAGTTATACCAGTCTGTATAGCCGAGTGAACTTGAAATAATATCTGCACCCTGTGCCTCAGCCCATTCAAGCCCTGCAATATATGTATCTTCTTCTATAGGAAATTCGTATAATGAATCTGGATTTTCTGTTTTGGCAACGATAAATTGGGCACCGGGTGCTACACCAATATAATTTTTGGGAGCATACCCACCAACTAAACCGAGCATTTCAGTGCCATGCCGGGGATGGAAGTAGTTCGGGTCATTTGGAGAATAACCATCAGTATTATTGTCACCGCGCTGACAATATATACAATTTACCTCAGAACCTATTAAACTCAATGTGGGTAAATACACGAATTCTTTATTGATTGAATCAACAGGGGTAAAACTTGTGCCATTATCATATGACTGGCGTTTATATATCCCGCCATTCGTTTCCCATGCGACTGTAATAGTACCTGCCTGACGATTTATGCTTACCTTACCAATGGAGAGTAAGTCATCCGAAAGATAGAGTGGTGTGCTAAAACTATTGCCAAAATCATCAGTGCGGAAAAAGGCGACCTTAAAAAATGGTGGGTTTGAGCCATCTTTATAAACAGTAAATATTGTGTCACCCGCACATATTACTGAGGGGTCTTTTCCAATTAGACCAGTGTACTTATTGTGGAATGTATCTGCGGGTAATCCTGACCAGAGAAAAAAGATTGAATCGTCAGGGAATTGATAATAAAATATTCCGATCTTTGACTGCCCGGTAAAGGCAGATGAAAGTTTAAGATTTGCTGAATCCGAAACGATTAATAATTGGTTTGGAAATCCACTTATATTGCCCTTGCGCAGATAGATATTGTTTTTGTCCCGACAAAATAGATAAACTGTATCATTATACTGAACTGCCCTTGGATTTTCATAACCACTCGTGATTAAGTATGGTCCAGCAATGATTGTTGTATCCTGGAGCACAAAATAGTTCAATCCACTTCTATTGCAATAAAAAACAAATATGGAATCCTGACCACAGACCGAGATTTCAGTTACCCAATTATTATTGGCATTGTTTGTTAATTTCTTCGGAATGCTCCAGCTATTTCCATTATCTGAAGAATAAATCCAGAGAATATCCCTTGTTGGCATATAGACATAACTTGTGTCGCCAATAAAAAATAGATTATCACGATTGGTCTGCTTATGATACATTATTTCTGTATATGTGCCGTACTTTGATGTAATTGGGATGTTATTTAAATAGAGCTGGTCTCCGCTCAGAAAATCATATTCGGCAAGAACATTTACACTCTCTACTGCGACATGGGTTCTGCGCAAACCTGTATCAAGAAAACCAATCTTTATATTTGAACCAAAAACAGCAAGTTTATGGAGTGAGTCAATGTTAAACATCTTTAATTGTTGTGTTGTATATACACCATCTGTATCCTGCAGTGCAACTTCAGCCTCCTTTATATCTTTATATCCAGCAACAGACATAATCTTGTATACAAAGTCAAGTCGGGCAATCTTTTCAAGTACATCACGATTAATGATAAAACTTGCACCATTGAGCCATCTGGAACGGTGCAAAAGCGTGGCACCAAAGTTTTCAATTGTGCTTATATAATCTTCACACACCGGGAGGTCGGCGTAGTCAATAGTTCCATTGCGCAAAATTCGCCTGTTCAGGGTATTTTTGTTCAAACTATTTCTGGTGAGCATAAGTGCCCTGCCAATCTGGTCAGTAGTTATGCCTTTGTCAGTAAAGAAGACCCAGGCACGGACATATTCTTTTTGATAGCACCTTGGGTCTACTTTTTCAACGAGCGGAGCACGATAATTATACAAACTGCTGATAATTATAATAATTGTTAACATATTGCCTCCTTATTAAAATATTTCATAATCCTTATGTCTGGGTCTTCTAAAAGGAAGGCTGAATAATAAACCAACAATAAATCCGCCAATATGCGCAAAATAGGCAACACCGCCGCCACCGACACCCATTGACACAAATCCTAAAAAGAACTGGTATAAAAACCATATCCCGATGAAGAATAGTGAAGGTAAATAGGCGATGCGCAGGAAAAATCCCAATGGAATGAGAGAAAGGATGCGGGCACGGGGAAAGAATATGACATAAGCGCCCAATATACCGGATATGGCTCCACTTGCTCCTACCATTGGAATCTTTGAATTTGGGGTTGTAATACTATGAAGAAATACTGCACCAATGCCGCAGACAAGATAGAAGATAGCAAATTTTATATGGCCTAATCGGTCTTCAACATTATCAGCAAATACCCATAAGAAGAGCATATTACCCAGTATATGCATAAAATTTGCATGGATGAACATACTCGTAAGGACTGTCAAATAAGGGTAAAACCCGGCAGGATTGAACAGGTCATAAGGAATTGTTCCAAATTGATAAATAAAGGCTTGTTTATTATATCCCAGGGCAAATTCATATATGTATACAAGAATATTTATGGATAAAATAATATAAGTTATTATCGGCTTTGAATAAGATTTAATTTCATCTTTCAAAGGAATCATATATTCTTCCTATTTCGCATATGGCGAATGCGGCAATTGCTTTACCAGTACCAATATCGCCAATTCCTTCATTTGTTTTACCTTTGATTGAAATATGTTCCGGAGCAATTGATAGAGCATGGGCAATCTGCTTCTTCATTTCCGGAATATAGGGTAGGATCTTAGGTTTTTCCGCAATAACAACAACATCAATGTTTTTGGTAAAGAACCCTGAATTCTTTAAAAAATCACCTACTTTTTTTAAAAGTTTCAAACTTGAAATATCTTTATATTTTTTTTCATCAGGTGGAAAATGGGCACCAATATCTCCCAAGTTTGCTGCTCCTAAAAGTGCGTCACAGATGGCATGTAGTAGCACATCACCATCTGAATGCCCGAGCAGACCAAGATGGAAGTCTATTTTTACCCCACCAAGATATAATGGCCGGTCCTCAACGAGTCTGTGGATATCATAGCCAATTCCCACCATAATACTATTCTATCCGTTTGTACCAAAAAGTCAATATAAAAATTTATTAACCGTGTTGGATTGTATATACAATCAACATTTTTTTACTTGACAGATATTAAATTTTATGTAAAATAGTAATATGATTGAGAAGGAACTGAAAGAGCAATTGAAAAAGAAAATCATACACAATCACTATTTTCTGGTCAGTGATGAACCATTGCTTATTAACAATACAATCAATGATATCAAAAATGCTCTGAGTATTGACGAAGCATTTGATTTTGAAACCTGCTCCATTAAAGAAAATGAATATTCGGAAATTATCAATAAAATTTTGACTGCGCCTTTTACATCAACAAAAAGAATGCTTGTATTGAGAGATATTGAGAAGGAAAATTATGCTGATTTAAAAGAGTTTGCACATATGCTGGTTCGTGTCCCAATATCAACCTGTCTGATAATGGTATATCAGATTGATAAAAAAAATGAATATAGCCATCGTGCTGAGAATTACAAGAAGGTGCTTGAATTATTTCCTGGCGCACAGTGTCTTGTGCTTATGCCAGATGCAGTAACGATTCAACGCTGGATAACAAAAAAGATGGAATCTCTCGGTCTCAAAAATAACTGGGAAATTATAAATTATCTTAATGAAGAATTTGCTGATGATATAACCGGAATGAAGAACGAAATCCAGAAGATTGAAAATTATCTATATGAAGCAAAACGACTTGGCTTGGGTGAGGTGAAAGATATTTCTCAGGGTTTGACTGATTTTGATGCATATCGTCTGGCAAATAATTTTTTTCATCATCGTCCCGAAACAATAGAGGAATTCGTCAGATTGAAGCCATTCATTAAGTCACCACTTCCTATAATTGATGCGCTGGGCCACCTTTTGTATAAATACACTTCAAAAGTTAGTGATAAATCATTCCGGTACCTCGCGGCTGAATTGCTGCGAATAGATAATTCTTTAAAAACAGGTTCTCATTTTGCTGATCTCTTATTGGAGATATTATTTATAAAAAATTTATGTATGCTTAATAAAGGAGCACATTATGGAAAATGATTTAGAAAAACTAAAGGCAATAGAAGCTGAGCGGAATGACCTGCTTGGTAAGCTGAAAAAAATTGAGGAAAAAAAGGCAACAGTGAGCCATGAGGTCTATACAAAGGTAAAACATGATTATGAGGTCAAACTGAAGAATCTTGATGAAGCCATTGCCGAGAATCGCGATTTAATAAAAATGGAACTGGAACGCCTTAAAAAAGAAATTGGTGAACTGGCACAAAAACAGAAAGATTTTAAATTGCAACTGGAAGAGATTGAGCTGCGTTATTCTATTGGTGAATATAGTGAGGATAAATATAGAGAACTGGAGCACGAAGTTAAAGAAAATTTTGACCAGGTAGTAGACAGGGTTAAACAGATTGAAGAGCGAATAAGCTGGTATGAAGGTTTACTCGGTACTGAAGAAGTTGAAGAAATGCCAGCGATTGAAAAGGAAGAGATTTCTGAACCGATTGAAGAAGAAAAAGAAGAGAAGGAAGAGAAAGAAGAAAAGGTTGTAAAGGTAGCCGAAGAATTAACAATAGATGAACATATTCTTGAAGAAAAGATTCCCGATGAAGTTAAGAAACTTGATGAGTTGTTAATGGAGACGAGTGCGATGCTTGAACCATCTACTGATGAAAAGCCAGCAAAGGAGAAAAAAGAAGAGGGGATTGCCTGCCCCAAGTGTGGATATGTTAATCCACCAGATTCGTGGTATTGTGAAAAATGCGGGGCAGAGATTTTGACCGGTAGTTGATGTTCTGATTGCGGGTTTTTGAAGATGGAATACAATCATCTCACAATAGAAAAAAAGTGGCAAAAATACTGGGCAGATAACTCCCTTTTTACTACAAACGAAAATCCACGGAAAAAATATTACGACCTCGTTATGTTTGCTTATCCATCTGGCGATATTCATATGGGACACTGCAAAAATTATGTTATTGGAGATGTTATAGCACGATATAAAAGGCGTAATGGTTTTGATGTTTTGCATCCATTTGGCTGGGATGCCTTTGGATTACCAGCAGAAAACAGGGCGATTGAGATTGGTCTCCATCCTCGTAAATGGACCCTTGAAAATATTAGAATTTCTGATGAGTCATTAAAAATGCTGGGCATAAGTTATGATTGGACTCAATGGATGTTTCTGTTGATGTATAAGCGAGGGCTTGCCTACAAAAAAGAGGCATATGTAAATTGGTGCCCTGGATGTCAGACTGTTCTGGCAAATGAACAGGTCATTGATGGCCATTGTTATCGTTCTAATTGTAAATCACTCATTGAAAGGAGAAAATTAAATCAATGGTTTTTCAAAATTACTGATTACGCAGAGAGACTATTAAATGACCTGGATAAATTATCAGGATGGCCAGAACGTGTGAAACAGATGCAGCGAAACTGGATTGGTAGAAGT
>JBBILZ010000041.1:0-22288 GCA_037444665.1 Caldifarciminota bacterium | reverse complement strand
AAGAAGAGTGGGACTGGTTTGGGTCTGGTGATTGCGTTTCGGATTATAGATATGCATAGGGGTAAGATTGAGATTACCAGTAAAAAAGGTATTGGCACAGTGGTGACTGTGCTATTACCCGCACAACCAGAGACAAACAATGGCAAGTATTAAACAACAAGTACTGATTGGAATTTTCTGCTTAAATTATTTAGTAAATCAATTAATATGAATTACAAATCTATACCACACCGTTTATTCATATTCATTAATGTCTATATCTGTGTATTCTTTGCTTTCGCTGAAGCCCATGAAAAACATTCCTGGGAATTCACTCCTGTTTATGAATCCAATGCAGATTGGTTAATGCCCGTTGATATTAATGATGATGGTATTGACGAATTACTTGAGTGTAAAGACAATTATTGCTATCTAAAAAGCCAAACTGGCTCCTTTATTATGCAATATACTGCCGGTGAAAAAGCACAGGTTTATCCTGTTGGTGCATTTCAATTGGATACCAGAACAAGTAACAAAGAAGTCGTGCTTAGCATTGTGAATGGCGATACATCCCAATTATTTATCTGGGGCAAGGATGGCACTCGTCGCATATTTAATGCTTATACAGGAAAAGATATTCGCAATGTGGGTGTGCGAGGCTATGATACTTATATTTACCGCACTATTAATGCAGATGTTAATGGTGATGGTGATGAAGACCTAATCTGTTTTGTGGCAACTGGTTTTGACCTATATCCGCGCGGTGTTTTTGTTTACGATTATAAAAATAATAAAGAACTCTGGCACTACTGGATGGGAGCAAACCCATCATATTCATCAGTATACATAATTGATGTAGATAATGACCAGAAAGATGAAATCGTGTTAGGTACGCTTGCAGTCGCAAACGGCGCAATAGCAAACGGAATAGATGATGCACATTCCTGGGTTATTGTCCTTGGACTTGATGGTAAATTAAAATGGAAAAAACAGATGCATGGCACTTTCACCTGGACAGAATTATGGCCAGTTGATATAGATAAAGATGGTAATATGGAGATAGTTGTGTGCGAAATTGAGGGAGCAGGTGACAAAAAAGAACCAAACATGCTATCAATATTGGATGCCCAAACTGGTGAAATTAAAAAATATATAAGAACTGGCGAAAGATTTATGGGTATGGCAGTATGTGATTATAACCGTGATGGCAATCTTGACATTATTACAGGAAATACAGATGGTGTATTGCGTATTTTTAATGCCAATCTTGAAATTACAGCAACAAAAAAATTTGCTACAGGTATTTATCTTTTAACCTGTTTTGATTTTGACAACAGTGGCACATTTGAAATTTTATTAAATACTGCTGATGCAAAACTCACAATCATAGACGAGAAACTTGATATCATCGGTTATACTCAATTGACCGTTGGATATTACAACCATTTATTCCAGATTGTTAAAGATGCTAAGCAGTATAAAATCGTTGTTGGTCTGGATAAAAGAAGGATAGGATTATACAAAATAAATCAAATTTCAGGTTTAGATTCAAAGTTAATAGAACATATTCTTTTACTGGTATCACTAACTTTTTTTATTATCATTATCTTTCTACTTGTAGACCTTATACGGCACAAACGAATTGTCCGTATGATAGTTGACAATGCTCCAATAGCCTGCTTTATTTTGAATAAAAAAAATAAACCAATCTATATGAATCATAAATGTGTGGCATTGTTTGAAGGTTCTACAGATAATATTGACCTATTACTGAAAAACCCCATTATTGCAGAGAAACTAAAATTAAAAGAGAAGACAAAGATTCCTGACTTTATGATTGGCGACAGAAAATTTGAAATTAATTTCTTTCCTATCGCCGGTTTAAATGTAATCGCTCTGACTGATAAAACAATTACAATAATGGCTGAAACTATTATTTCCTGGGCAGGTTTTGCCCAGAAATTGGCACACGAGATTAAAAACCCACTCTCTACAATAAATCTAACACTGCAGAGGATTCAAAGCATATGTCAAGAAAAACTTGGTAAATCAAGTGAGACCATTGACAAATATACTGATTCAGCCCTGGAAGAGGTCGTCCGGCTGCGGGAGACCGTGGACAAATTTATGCGCATCCTCTCCTTAGAAAAACCGAATATTATGCCTGTAAATATCAATGAATTACTGGATAAAGTGCTCAACCGACA
Organism: Caldifarciminota bacterium; assembly: GCA_037444665.1. Lineage (GTDB taxonomy): Bacteria > Hydrothermota > Tepidihabitantia > SM23-42 > JAOAFX01 > JAOAFX01. The sequence goes on along the minus strand of JBBILZ010000041.1, from coordinate 20,102 downwards.
CCAGTTGACCAAACCCCGGGGTATTAAATTACAGAAATTCTATACCCCTGACCTACCGTTCATCTATTGTGATGAAAGTCAAATTAACACTGCCTTTTCAAATATTATTGAAAATGCATTTGAGGCAATGGGTAACAAAGGTGTCCTCACCATAAGAACCAATCTGACTGAAACCATCAATGATTATATCAATACAAAAAATAAGGCTCAGGAGTCTAATAGTATCCAGGCCAAAAATAACTATCAAAGTGCCGAAACAAATAAAAAGATCCATAAGTTTGTGGAGGTGAGGGTTGAGGATACGGGTGAGGGTATGTCTGAGGAGGAGTTGAGTAATCTTTTCAAGCCGTTCTGGTCAACCAAGAAGAGTGGGACTGGTTTGGGTCTGGTGATTGCGTTTCGGATTATAGATATGCATAGGGGTAAGATTGAGATTACCAGTAAAAAAGGTATTGGCACAGTGGTGACTGTGCTATTACCCGCACAACAGGAGGCAAACAATGAACACAGGGTCTGAAAAATCTACGCATCAGGAATTAATTTCCAGAACCCAAATCTTGATTGTGGACGATGAGAGAAAAATCTGTGAGATATTGAAAGATATCCTTGAAGGTGAAGGATATAGTGTTGATTTTGTGCTTAATGGTTATGATGCTTTAAGAAAAGTTCAGAAGAATGACTTTGATTTGCTCTTACTTGATATGAAACTGCCTGACATTGATGGTCTCACTGTTCTGAAAAGGATTAAAGAAATTAATACAGAAATAGGTGTTATTATGATCTCTGCATTTGGCACTGTTTCTCTTGCTGTTGAAGCATTAAAAAATGGTGCTGATGATTTTATTGAAAAACCACTTGAGACCGACCGTATCCTCACCATTATCAAAAATTATTTAGAAAAAACAGAGTTTAAGCGACAGCGAAACCAATTACGCGATGAGATGCTGAAAGAATATAAGATTATCGGAGAATCACCGCAAATAAAATCAGTAATTGCAATGATTGAAAAAGTAGCACAAACTGATGGAACAGTCTTGATTTTAGGCGAAACTGGCACGGGCAAAGAGCTCGTGGCAAGAAATATCCATTTTAAGAGCCAGCGTGCAGGCCGACCATTTATCAAGATAAATTGTGCTGCCTTACCCGGTGAACTGATTGAAAGTGAACTCTTTGGCTATGAAAAAGGTGCATTTACTGGTGCCCATCAGCGTAAATTGGGGCAATTTGAACTCGCCAATACGGGAACACTATTCCTTGATGAAATTGGTGATATGAGTTTGTCTGCTCAATCAAAGGTTTTAAGGGCAATTGAAGAGAATGAAATTCTAAGATTGGGCGGAGTAAAACCGATTAAGATTGATGTTCGTATAATTACTGCCACTAATCAGAATCTGAAAGAACTGGTCAAAGCAAAAAAATTTCGTTCTGACCTTTATCATCGCATAAATGTTCTGACCATTGAAGTTCCACCCCTACGAAAAAGAAAAGAAGATATAATCATCCTTGCTGAACATTTTTTAAAAGAAAGTTGTATTAATAATAATCTACCTATCAAAGTCCTTTCTGATAAAGCAAAAGATTTTTTGCATATCCAGCAATGGCAGGGAAATGTGCGCGAATTAAAACATTTGATGGAAAAACTGACCATATTTGTTAATAATCAAATCATTGAGATGGAGGATATAAATAGATTGTTAGAAAAAGAAACAGCGGAAAAACTACAATTCAAAGTTGCCCGTGGTGATATGGAGCGGGATATTATCATCAATGCCTTAAACCAGACTGACTGGCATTTTACCAAAGCAGCAAAATTACTCGGTATTGACCGAAGCACACTGTTTAGAAAAATAAAAAAATTCGGAATAAAAAAACTCTGATTATATTAAATAAATCAGTTATTTAAAGAATTGCGAACGGCTGTGGGATGAAAGTGAGTATTAAAACAATCAATGGTAATAATGCATAAAATTTTTCTTTTTTTGACAAAGGAGTTAGAGTATCCTGTATTAGAGGTTCTTTACGTGTAAGGATAAATGCAAGGAAACCCCAGATAATCCAACCCTGCCAGAGGATTCCAAATCCGATGAGCAATAAAATTACTGGTATATATAGCATCTTCTGTTTTTTTAACAATATGCTATATGCAATATGTCCACCATCAAGTTGGCCAATAGGTATCAGATTCATTGATGTAACCAAAAATCCAATCCAGCCAGCGAATGCCATAGGATGTAAAAATATATCTGCACCTGCAGGTATTGATGGATGAATAATTTTTCCCAGAACATAAAATAGAATAGAATCACCGAGTTTTAAATAAGAACCACTTGATGCTGTTATTCTTACTTCAGAAAGTGCAATACCGATTATTGAAACTACAAATGCCACCAGAAAACCACAGATTGGACCAGCCATTCCAACTTTTAAGAGTGCTTTTCTTGAAGGCACAATAGACTTCATCTTTATGATTGCTCCGAATGTTCCAAGAAAGTGGAATGGTACAGGAATAAAATATGGTAAAGTTGTGACCATCCCCTGTTTCTTAGAAACAAAATAATGCCCGAGTTCATGGCAGGTAAGGATTGCCATAAGCGAAAAAGAAAAAGGTATTCCTATTAGGATATCAGAAAATTTTTCAAATGGATTGGCTCCACTATTAAATGCGCCAGCAAGCAATGTTGTGAAGATGGTCAGGACAAATAACAAGACATTTAACCAGACCTTTGGTTTATCATAAATTCTGGGAATCAATGTCAGTAAAACTGTGTGATAATTACCATCTTTATTAAAAAATGGCGTATAGCCATATTGTGCGGTATATTCTTTAATCTCTTTGATTGTCTGCTCAATGGGTTCATACAATTTTCCTTTTATCAAAACGCCAGACATATTTGATACCACACTTTCTACCACCATCTTTGTCGTCAAAAATTTAATAATCTCGTCCATCATCTTTATTTTTATGTTCAGCAAAATGTTTGAGATGCATCAGAAGTAACAATATATCTACTGGACTTATCCCCTGTATCCTTGAAACCTGGTCAAGATTCTTCGGCTTTACTTCAGTAAGTTTGCTCTTCGCCTCATTAGAAAGACCCTTCACTTTATTGAAATCAAAATCTTCAGGAATCTTTTCATTTTCTAATCTCTTAAGTTTTTCTATCATTTCCTGTTCGCGTTGTATATATCCTTCGTATTTTACCTCAATTTCTGTTCTGAATCCAATAGTATCCGGGATATTTGAATTTACAAAACTTTTAATATCTGCCCATTTGATATTGGGACGCTTCAATATCTGGAAAAGGCTCACACCACCTGATTCTGCATTTAAACTTAATTCACCTTTACTCTTTATAACAGGATTGATCTGTTCAGGTTTAACAATGGTCGTTCTCAATTTTTCTATTGCCGTATCAATCGTCTGTCTGATATTGTTAAACTCTTTAAAAACTGCTTCTGAGACCAGACCAAAATTCACCCCATAATGCATAAGACGGTCATACACATTGTCAATCCTCAAAATTAATCGGTGTTCTGCCAGTGAAGTGAACATTCGATAAGGCTCTAATGTATTCTTTGTCACAAGGTCATCTATCAAAACACCAATATACGCCTCATACCTCTGCAACACAAAAGGCTCTCTCTGTTGTAATTTTAAAACTGCATTAATACCTGCTATAAAGCCCTGGGCAGATGCCTCTTCATAACCAGATGTTCCATTTATCTGACCTGCACAATAAAGATTTTTTAATATTTTTGTTTCAAGTGTAGGATATAACTGAATGGGATAGACAAAATCGTATTCTACTGCATAGCCGGGCCTGGTGATAACTGCATTTTCCAATCCATCTATTGTATGTAGCATATCTACCTGAACATCATAAGGCAGGGATGTAGAAAGACCATTTAAGTAATATTCACCAGAGTCATAGCCCTCCGGTTCAACAAATATGATATGGGAATTGCGTTCAGCAAATCTGATAACTTTGGTCTCAATGGAGGGGCAATATCGCGGACCTATACCTGTGATACGACCGGTATAGAGTGGAGAACGGTCAAGATTCTTCTGAATGATGTTGTGGGTATTTTGATTTGTCCTGGTGATATAACAGGGTAATTGTTTTATTTTGAGATGTGCAGTCCGATAAGAGAATGGCTCTGGTGGCTCGTCACCGTTCTGAATTTGCATCTTTGTAATATCAACGCTCTGTTTTGCAACCCTTGGTGATGTACCGGTCTTTAATCTACCTAATGAAAAACCGCTCTTTCTCAATGATTCACTCAGTGCTCCGGCTTTTGCTTCACCCAATCTTCCACCAGGCAGAGTTTCAAGTCCAATATGCATTAAACCATTCAAAAATGTTCCAGTGGTCAGGATAATTGCCTGACAAAGATATTCATTGCCGATGTTTGTCCGCACACCAATAGCAGTATTATGTTCAGTCAAGATTTCTGTGACCTCTTCCTGTTTTATGATAATATTCTCCTGTGAACTAAGGGATTTTAATACCTCTTCTTTATATAGACGTCGGTCATTTTGTGTTCTCGGTGACCAGACTGCAGGACCTTTTGAACGATTGAGCATGCGAAATTGCACTGCAGTCTTATCAGCAAGGAACCCTATTTCGCCACCAAGTGCATCAACTTCCTTTACCAGATGCCCTTTTGCCAGGCCTCCAATTGAAGGGTTACAGGACATCTGACCTATATTATCTATACTCAAAGAAATAAGCAAAGTATGAAGACCACATCGGGCACACACAAGGCTTGCCTCAATGCCGGCATGTCCGCCACCAACAACGATAATATCAAATTTCTGTGTATATGGCACTCCTAATAATAACAATATTCAGAATAAAATCAAGTAGTGGAATAAACTATGTAACTAATTACTCTTTCAACATTACTATTTTTTGGGCGATATTACTCAAAAATAATCTTTTGGTTTTCGCCTCTTTTCTAATTTGTCTTCTATCTTTGCGAAAGATGGAATCATCCCTTTATAAAACTGTAGTTGCCCGATTTATCGGACCGAGAGCAAAAGTGGTGTGTTTTTAGAAAAGATTCCTGTTGACATCGGGATTTAAGTAAATATAATAGCCTATGACAATAACTGATATTGAAGAAAAAAAGGCAGAAGAAAGGAAAAGAGAAAAAAGGCTTGTCCGTCTTGCCAATACCCTGAGTCGGGAATTTTCCAGTTCAATGAAAACAAAATCTACAAAGGCAAAGTCCTTTATTGAATATCTGACCAAAGCCTTCCTTGATTACATCTTTTTCTATCAACACAAAGAGATCAGCGAACTGAATGAAGACCATATAACCCACTTTTTACTTGAATTTGCCCCACAAAAATTAGAGATAAACAAAGAATCATCTAAAGAGGTTCCTGATATCCTAAATAACCTGACCGTCTTTCTTGACACAGAAGGTTATATAAAGAATGGTGAAAAAATAAAAAAGGCAATTACTGAAAATGCGAAAAACTTCCATAAATTATTGTCCACACAAAAAACCGTCGCAAAATCATTGCCCAGCATAACAAAGGAAAAATCTGTAGTAACAGAAGAAAATAAGATCGGCAGAAATGACCCATGCCCCTGTGGTAGTGGCAAGAAGTATAAAAAGTGTTGCGGCAGAAACAAGTAAATTTTTAATCAAACCCAATCACTTAATAACCGTAATCTTTTTCGCCTCTCCATTTACTGATATATTTGTGCTAACAAAATATACTCCAGATGGTAATTCTGGTAATTTTATTTGGTATCTACCTGGCTCATACCTTTGTCTCAGATGCCACACAACTCTACCAAGAATATCATAAACATATATATCTACATCCTTCGCACTATTAATTTCCAATTTTATTACAGGATATTTTGAGACACTCGGGATATAGATATTACCTGCAAGATATTCTTTTGATGGAATCTCCCGAACCGCAGGATTTATACCTGGAAGTACTGGCAAAAGTAAGTGCGAGGGCATTCCTTGTGTGCGGTAGATTTTCTGTGTGGCAATGACAAAATTTGGGTCGTCCCTCTGAAATGGTGCACCGGTATTGGGGTTCTTCTCAAATCTCGGATAATTTGAAGAAGAAATGATTACCCTTAAACGATGGCCCGTATTAAAAACCTGAGCTGTGCTCCAGAGGTCAATATTGAATGTATCGGGCACATTCGGAATAAGCGAATCCTCACGGTCAAAACCATGACGATGGCGTGCCATCAATATATTATCCGTGACTAAAATTGACCTGCCATCAGGATATACATCAGTCACACGCACAGCCCAATCTGTATCATAACGGTCTGATGCAGCGTATAAAACAAATTTCAATTTACCAATCACAGTCAATGGCGCAGGCAGAGGTGGTGTAGAAAAGAGCAGAACATCAGAACGATTCTCAATAGGACGCTGGTCAATTGGACCGTATCCATGTATCAAGCCAATAAATTCCCTTCCGCCATAAGTTGTGCAGGGGTCTGCTGGATTATAGATAAATGTATCAATTGTACCTGAACCGGGTGGTATTGTATCAAGAAGATGATTTTCACGAAGATAGTATGCCTTGTATTGTATCTGAGGAAGTGGCCAGGTATCTGCTTCAACCCAGTGGTTCCAGTTTGTTGTATCCTGTGTATCGCAATCGCCCATTAAATAAAATTTAACCTTTGGTGCTGGCACTGGACCACCACCCTGGTTTATCCAGTAATCATACCAATCAAGGAGCATATTAATAAAACTGAGCTCATCCATCTCTGCATTTGGTGGATATACAAGGTCGCCCTGTTCCCTTGCACCCCAGGCATCGCCATGTCCCCACGGACCAATGAAAAGTTTCTGATTATGAAATCTCTTCTGTAATTCGCTGAATGCCTCAAGCACACCATCAGTATACATATCATACCAGCCATCTATATGGAACATTGGATAATTGGTAACATTGTATCTCTGGGATAAGTCAACGATAGTCCATCTATCACCATAATTTGGATAAGTACACACTGAATCTATGAGCCAAGGCGTGCCCACACCCTGTAGCCAGGTCTCAACAAGCGCCTTACGAAATTCACCACCAGTAAAGGCACAATCGCGATAAAGATTGGGTGCTGCCACCATCGGCGCACAGCATACAAGGTGCGGTGGTAGTGCACCTGCAGCATAGTATTGTGTCATACCATGGGCTGAGGCACCGATCATGCCCACCTTACCATTGCACCAGTCTTGACTTGCAACCCATTCCACCGCATCATACCCATCTTGCAAATCTCCCCAGCCATCGGTCCAGAAGACCATTGGGTCACCTTCTGAATCACCATAACCACGCAAATTTTGAACCACAAGGGCATAACCCATTACATCGCAGATAAGGGTTAAATATGTATCATCCCATTCACGGTCATAAGGTGTGCGCTGCAAAAGCGCTGGTGCTTTTAATATAGGATTATTCCACCAGGGGCGATAGATATCGGTCCCTAACCTTATGCCATCCCTCATTGGCACACCTGTGCTGTCGGTTTGATAACCGAACAAAAACGAAGAACTTATAAACAACACTAAAATAATTTTATCTATACATTTCATAAAGTCCTCCTTTCTATTCTTTTCCCCCTGTTTTAACAGAATAAAGTTATTCTTCCCTTACCCACTTCCCCAACGAACTTCCATCATCTCAATAGTATCACCTTCTCCACCTGTTTGAACCCTTCAGTCTCTAATCTTACAAAGTAAACGCCGGCAGGAAGTCTGCAACCTGAATCATCGTCACCAGACCACAAAACATAATTAAATTGGTAATTTCCGCCACGCTGATTGGCGGATAAATGGTTAAATTGTTTTACCAATCTGCCGGTCGCATCGTAGACTTTTAGAGTAGCAGGTAGCGAGTAGAAAGTAGAGAGATTGGAATTTGTTTTGTTATTATTTGGAATTTGGAAATTTGGATTTGTTTCGGATTTCGGATTTCGAATTTCGAATTTGATGCTTGTAGCATTCTTGAATGGATTTGGAAATATTAAAAGACTAAATTCTCTACCTATATTCTCTTCAATTCTTTCGCTAACTCCCACCTGACCCACATAAACCTTTTCCAGACAAGAATAATCACCCCAGCCCCAGGTAGTATTATAACCACGCACATAATAATAAAATTCACCAGTTGGATGGTTTGTAAAACTATAGGTTGTATCAGTAATACTATTGGAAATTACATTCACATTTCCGAATAAACAGACTGGCCTGATATCATCCACATAAAAACCACCATTAAGCGTATAACCATCGGTCATTGAACGGAACCTGATATAAATTGATTTACCCACCCAGTTTGCCAAAGAATATGCCTTACGCACCCAGGATGTCTGAGTACCGGTAAACCTCGTCGTATCAAGATTGAACCACTCCTTTGTATTCTCTGATACCTCTACCACTGCTACATCATAGTTGTTCTCAAGATTGTAATAGCACCAGAAAGTTACAGAGTCTCCAGACTGAACAAGATAAGGATGTAATGTTCTTACTGCACTGTTCATATTGTTGGTATTACCGGAAAAGAAACTATAAGAACCTGAATGGTGCTGGGCAGTAGAAAGTGTAAACCCCTGCAATACCCAGCGTCCTGAACCCGATTCCAGATTATCCTCAATAATGCTGGGATTTGATAATTCTACGAGTTCCCAGTTGATTGGATGATTATCATAAGAATTTTTTGCATGCCAGGCAAGTGCAAAATTTTGTGCAACAGTATCTTTATTATATATTGCTGGTGCTGGTACAACTCCTTCTGCAATCAGTATTAAAGAATCGGAAAATCCAGCAAGATACTTTGAAGCTTTGAAGACCTGTCGGGAAATAAAATCAAGATTACCCACAGGCTCATAAAATGCTGTTCCTATCTCTGCACCATAGAAGAGTGAAGACAACCCATTTACATAGTGATTATAACCATACACCCAATCCCTTGCATTACCACATGTAGGATATGGATTACCATGCGATTGTCCAGGAGTATAGGTTCCGCCGCCAACCTTCTGCATCAAACTTGCCATATATATTCCTTTGGCATTATATAGTAAGGAATCCGGTGTGCCTTGTGCCTTATATCCCCAGGGCCACATAACCAGCTCACCATAACTGTGCAGGGAAAATCCTGTGATAATATTATGCTGACGGATGTACATCGCATACGCACGGACCTCATCACCAGAAAATCCATAGGCTCCACAAAAGGTCTGGTGCGAAGGATAGTGTGAAACCTGACTTTCATCAGCAGCACCCCAATAACCATCAACTTCACCATTGCAAGCACCAGAATAATTACGATTACAATCCGCACCGATTGCACCACCAAATGGTTCACGATTTTTTCGCCAGCCACCCTGATAATACTGCCAGTCATAAACATAACCATCAACATTTATCACTGGAAAACAATAGATTTGTGTGGTATTTATAATCTCGGCAATCTCTGGAACAACACTATAAGAACGGAGCATTGAATCTGCAAAAAAGAGAACTGCCTGGGGTGTTGCCCATTCGCGGGAATGATGACAACCGTCAAGTGTAAAATTGGGTTCAAATTCATCAATCTGCACATTATCCGATATCTTAACGCCATATATCCATCTTCCTTCATAGGTACGCAATGGTAATGAATCCATTTTACAGAGTGTTGGATAATTCTGAGCAAGGTGTCTTAGTGAATCTGTAATCTGCTGATAATTTAAATAGTTACCCCTCATCTTCTCTTTTTCCAACTCAAGGCTATAAATTGTCACTTCGTAAGTTAGTGCAGATGCGATAACCCTGTCCAGACCTTCGCGGTCAACAACTAAATCATACCACTCACCATACCTTCCCGCGGCTATCTCCAGTGGTTTGCCCGAAATCTTTTGCAGTTCTTTCCAGTCAGGCACATATACACGCACAATCATATCCTGACTGATAATAAAACTTAATACTAACGATGCCACTAATAACATTTTACCCCCTGTCTATTCTATTTTTATAATTTTTTTTATGATGTTTTTGGAATCCCCTTTTATACAGATAAAATATACTCCACTGGCAAGGTTATTGGTTTTAATAATTAAGGGATTCCCTTTGACTTTTTCAATTATAGCCCTGCCCATTACATCATAGATTGAGCATACTATATCAGTTTCCTTTTCTCCTGCAATATTTTCTATTTTTATAAAGTTATTAAAGGGATTGGGTATTATTTTAAGATCAGAATGATAATAGATATCTTCTTCACCAATTCCTGTTTCATAAAGTGCTATCCCTTTTAAACAATCAATACTATCGCCCGCATTATCTTTTAAAACCATACGCAGGATATAATTACCTGGTTCTAATCCTGTAGTATTCCAGTAGCATAGTGTATCACGGCGCACCTCAACAATGCAGGTATCACTGACCGGAATCCAGACTGTATCTCCTATTCTTTGATAAAAGACCTGATAATAGTCAAAATCAACTGGCAGATAAGGACCCTTGTCAATCCAGGCAGAGCCCAGAATAGCAACTGTATCATTTGTATTGCCAGTTGGTGGACCTGTAATTGATGCAACAAAAACAAGTGATGTATCTGAAGTGATTGGGTCAAGGTTAAATATTGAATTTACCAAAAGCATTATTGATGCACCGGTCACCCAGATATTACCATAGGGTTGAGCACAATAACCAATAATACAGATGCTTCTACCCTTAGAAATGATATCGGCAAAGATACTTGATTGGATTGTTATTAAAAATGCATTATCACTTGACTCTAAGTGTCCACCAGAACCATCACAAAATGCATTGTGGATATAAACATAACTATTGGCATAGGCACACAGTTCACCAAAAATTGAACTGGATAAGTCCAGTGATGTTGTGTCAAATGGATACAGATTCCATGTCTGGACTGTAGTATTTGTGAGATGATAATTTCGGTCATAAACAGGCAATGTATAATCTTCGTAATATAAACCATTTACGAGTCCGGATATAACAAGTGAATCGCTACCGCCAAATAATAATCCAGTCACCCGCAGTAAAGAACTATCAATCGTAACATTTGAACCCTTCAGTGGAATCGCTGCCCACATACAATTTGTAGAACTATCAATCTCAATATGATAACCAATGCCCTGGATATTGCTGAGCGTGGAATCAATATAGAATCCATTGACATATGCACCAGGCGGAAATTTAATATTAACCACAGCAGATTCAGGAAAAAAATACCAGGTAAGAAAATTGTCAACTTTATTAAATCGTGCAAAACATTCATCCGCAAATAACCATTCGCCAGTAATACCAACATTATTGAGCATAACATTTGCCTTACCATTGACCATTGCGGTTGTCCAGTCATAGTTGCTCATACCGTTGATAATCACTTGGGAAAAACCACCTGCAGAAAATCCAAACGGATAACCATTGTAACTCGTTGTTGAATTATTGAGATTGAATTCTGCGGAATCAAAGATGGCAATGCCATACTGGTAGATATAATCCTGCAAAAATCGTAAAGTGCTCAAGTCCACGAGCATCTTTCCTCTGTTAAGGACATAAATATTGCCATCAAGATTAAAATCAGCGCCATTCAATCTGAGCACGCCGTCGTTTATTACAAAGATATTACCCGGATTATAAAAATATCCTGAAATATATAGTGTCTCGGCTGGAGTATCTCCAACAATAATATCATCGCGATTGAAAATACGCTCTGATTTTTTCAGAGATTTTAAAAAAAAGTTCAGACCGTAATGTCTTGAATTTTCTGAAAATTCTGTAACAATTCCTGAATTATGATAATTCCAATCCATAGAAGAGAGAATATTATCAATCCTCTCCTGTGGAAAAATATGGACAAATCCCCACAATAAAAAGAACCACATAGTACCCCCTGGTTGTCAAATAATCAATGATTTTCCACCTAATATAATATTTTAAATAAATTAATTGCTAAGTCAAGGGGGAGTAATATAATGCCTGATGAATCGGGCAACTACAAATTTCATACAGGAGTGATTTTATTTATAATGAACTTTCAAACCATTATTGCAAGAACAGCCGTTTAATAAGGATTGTGGCATAAGAACCCGGTGGCAAAAGTACATTTATTAAAACCTTTTTTTTGTTTTTATATATCTCATCGTCTTCAGGCTCAGCGATTGTAAATTTTTCAGGAATGATAATTGCCTTTCTAAAGAAACCTTTGAATCTGACACCGCGAAACCTCATCTTATTCAATTTGAAATCATTCAATTTTATCTGCTCACCATCCAGAACTTCCTTTATTATTTCACCAGAACTACCTGACAATTCTGTTTTTTCATTTACCATTGGTAGATGCATATTTTTAATAAAATCAAATTTTTTTAAATTATGGTAGAAAATATATTTCCCCATTGAATATGGAAACTCAACATTTCCTATTCCAAACTTTTTTATTACCAAATTCAACATTTCGTTGAATAAATAAGATTGATAGGCAAGTAAATAAAGATTGAGCATCTCACGCTCAATCTGTTTTATTGCATTTTTGAAATCATTCGGATGGTCTTTTAAAAAAAACAGAATTCTTTTATATTCTACTGGAGCAAATTTTAAACACTCTGACCATCTACCCCAGTTTTCAGCACAAAATTTTTTGAAAATCTTAATTTTTTTATTATCCTCTTTATAAGGATAGCACATCAGGAGTTTCAGAGCGCCTTGATAATGACCGAGCATAAGCAACCGGGCAAAAAAACCACGGCGATGCCGTGCTGAACCAAATCTCTGCTCATCAAAATAATTTGGAAAACCAGATTTCAAAATTTCCTGATAATTCTTGAACCCTTTCTCTATCTCATCATTATTTAGTCCGCGCACTGTGATAGAGAATCTATTCGCCTTCAGATGTTCCGGAGAGATCGGTACTGCAACCCTACCAATTGGCACAAGTTTAAAATTCTTTTCCTCAATTACATTATTAAATACTCCCCTAAATGTTAAATATTGTGTGGCTAATGAATATCTATCTTTTAACCCTGCCCTTGAAAACCTTTCTTTTGATACAGAGCATTTTCTAACAACGAAATTTATTACATCAAGGGTATTCCAGTAAGATTTCTGAAGTTTTAATAATGTATAAGCACCTGATTTTGAAATTGGTAGCCCAATAATCTCTTCAACGACAAAATCTTCAGGCTTTACCTTTATTTTCACAAATTCTGTGTAGCTGCAATCTCTTTTTTAAAGCTGATATTTAAAAGGAGAAGCGGTAATATCTGGATTGGCAATCTTTTACCCAGGGTTAATAACCTGAATAAAATTTCATCAAATCTGTAAAATTCTCGCCATAATTTATCAACTTCTTCTTTTAGTTTTTCAGCGGTCATCTTTAAGGGTCTGAAAACAGCATTGCCAGCATCATACTTTGCCCAATCAAAATTAAAGATTCTATTCTCTTTTAGTAGTTTATTATATAGCACTGTCCCAGGATAAGGGGTTAAAATTGAAAATTGTGCCAGGTCAAGTTTTATTTTCCTGGCAAACTCCAGGGTCTTCTGAAAAATTGAGGTATCTTCATTGTCACTGCCCAGAACAAATGCACCCATTATCCCGATGCCCTCATCATGCAGTCTTGCCACGCTCTCTGCAAATTTTTGTGGTTTCTGAAATCCTTTGTGCATCTGCACCAGTGACTCCGCATCTGCTGATTCCAAACCAACAAATAGACCTTTACAACCACTGCGCGCGGCAAGATGGAGTAGTTCCGGGTCATCAGCAATATTTATGGACGACTGCGCCATCCATATTACTCCTTCGTATTTAAGGGCATTGAACAATTTACGCGCATATATCCTGTTACCAAAAATATTATCATCAGAAAAGCCAATAAATTTTGTCTTTAAACTCCGAATCTCTTTTATTACACATTCTACTGGCCTGGTCCTGTATCTCCCTCCAAAAAAATTTGTAACACTGCAGAAACTACAATTGAATGGACAGCCCCTTGTGGTCTGCACCATACCAGTGAATAGATAGCGTGCTTTTTTAAATAGATCCCTTCTGGGACTCTTTATGTTTTTCAAATCCGGAAAATCACTATTTTTATAGAATTTCTTTAATTTGTTTTTTTCAAAATCATTAATTAAAAGATTCCAGGCACCTTCTGCCTCACCAATCACAACACTATCTGCATGCTGAATTGCCTCATCAGGTAAAACAGATGGATGCAAACCGCCAAGCACAACTTTTACCCCCCTTTTTCTAAATTCATCTGCGATCTCATAGGCATGGGGCGCAAACCTTGTTAAAACTGTAATACCAACAAGGTCTGCAGGATAATTATAGTCTACTGGTTCTATTGCCTCATCAAGAATCCTTATATTCACATTCTCAGGGGTCGCTGATGCAACCGCTGCCAGTGAAAAAGGTGGAAGTTGGAATGCCTTTCCCTGCATCCCTCTTCTCTTTTCATCCACATTCGCCGGTGCGATCAATAATAAATTCATACTACTCCTTTAACTGCCCTTTTATTTTATTAATATTTTTTTCATCTATCGGACCTACTGCAGCAATTGAGTATCTGCCCAGATCAAGATATTCATTAACAAAACCGTTAATCTCTTTTTCATCTATTTTATTAATCATTTTCACTATCTCATCAATAGCAATAGTTTTATTCAGATATGACACTTCCCTCCCAATCCTCAACATTCTGTTTGATGAATTTTCCAGACTTAATAAAAAATTTCCCGTAACATAGGTTTTGGCGATTTCAATTTCATCTTTGGCAAAACCATTTTTATATAATTCTCTGAAGATACTTTTTAATTGTGTTATAATTTTATCAATGTTTTTCTTATCCGCACTCAAATAAAATCCAAGCACTCCACAATCACTATAAAAATCTATAAAGGAATGGACATCATAGACCAAACCCTTTTGCTCTCGTAATCCCTGGAACAGACGCGAAGACATACCACCACCGAGCATTGTGGTCAAAAGCAATAATGGATGCCGAAGATTTGATGAATATGCAACAGCAGGAATACAAAAAACAAGATGAACCTGCGAGATATCATTCCGGGTCTGAAAAACAGTTCTGGGTTGATATGGTTCCGGCACTTTGCGTTCATCTGTAGTCTGACACACTGATGTAAATTTGTTGCGTGCTGCTTCAAGTAGTTCCGCATAGTTAAAATTCCCGCTCACCGCAATAACAATCCGGCTTTTTAATAATTCCTGATAATGACGCTGGACATTGTTCAAGTTCAACTCTGATACTGATTCTACGGTTCCAGCAATCGGCATTGCCATTGGATGATTTTTAAAAATAGCATCAAACATTAGGTCATAGACATACTCTGCCGGGTCTTCGTTATTGGACTTTATCTCTTCAATAATTACTGATTTTTCTTTTAAAAACTCTTCCTCACCAAACCTGGACTCTAAAAGAATTTCACAGATTAATTCAAAAACTTTAATAAAGTGTTCAGAAAGGAATCGGGTAACGATAACGAGATTCTCTTTGGTTGTAAAGGCATCAAAAGAGCCACCCAAGCCTTCAATCATCTGCACAATCTCCAGTGCTGATTTCCTTGATGTACCTTTGAAAAGCATATGCTCAATCAGGTGGGTAATACCATTGTCTTTCCTGCTCTCGTCGCGCGAACCACGATTAATAAATAATCCGAGGGCAAAAGAATAGTACTGAGGCAAATGCTCCCCAACAATTTTAATTTCTGAATTTATATTGTTAACAATTATTGAATTATTTATTGGCGATGCCAATCTTCACCTACACGCATCAGGTTAATCCTACCCTGCTCATCAATCTCATAAACTTTGACCACAATTTCATCGCCTAATTTTACTACATCTTCTACACGGCGCACACGCTGACGACTGAGTTTGGAAATATGTAATAGACCTTCTTTACCTGGTAAAATTTCCACAAAGGCACCAAAGTTTGTAATTCTTGTTACCTTACCCTGATATATCTTACCAACCTCAGCCTCCTGCACAATACCTAATATTTCATTCTGAGCTTTTTTTACAAGTTCAGCATCAGTTCCTGCAATTGTTACCTTCCCATCATCATCAATATCAATCTTTAAGTCTGATTCTCCAATGATCCTTCTAATTACTTTACCGCCAGGACCAATTACCTCACCAATCTTTGCTTTAGGCACGAAGAAGGCTAAAATTTTTGGTGCATATTTTGAAAGATGGGTTCTTGGTGAACTTATTGTACTACCCATAATCTTCAAAATGTTTTCTCTTGCCTCACGGGCGATGGAAAGGGCATTCTTAAGAATTTCAATATCTAATCCTTGAATCTTAAGGTCAAGTTGTATTGCAGTAACACCATTATTCGTTCCCGCCACCTTAAAATCCATATCACCATAATGGTCTTCATCGCCAATAATATCAGTTAGCAATTCATAATTTTCACCTTCTTTTACCAGTCCTATAGAAATCCCAGCAACTGAGTGAAGCGCTGCATACGCTTGCCATTGAAGAAGAACCATTGGATTCAAGGATATTGGAAACCACACGTATTGTATACGGAAAGGAATCTTCACTGGGTAATACCGGCAAAATTGCCCGCTCTGCGAGCGCACCATGCCCGATCTCTCTACGGCTCAGGCCCCTTATTGGTCTGACTTCACCCGTAGCAAATGGCGGGAAATTATAATGTAGCATAAATGATTTTGATTCCTCGCCATAAATTGCATCAATCCGTTGCTCGTCGCTTTTTGTTCCCAGAGTTGTTACCGCAAGGCTCTGTGTCTGACCACGGGTAAAAAGGGCGGAACCATGTGTCCGGGGAAGAACACCAATTTCACACGAGATACTTCTAATATCCTTAAGACCCCTGCCATCAAGACGTTTTTTTTCTTTAATAATCATATCACGCATTCTCTCAGCAATCATCTGGTCAAGAATGAATCTAATCTTTGCTTCAATCAATTCATCCTGCTTATCAACCATTTTCTCTGCAACATTCTGGACTAACTGGTATCCAGCTTCCTGGCGCGCTTTTTTCTCTTTGAATAAAAAAATCTGATTTATCTCTGCGCCAATCTTTTCTTTTATTTCTGCGCTTAATGCCTCATCAACAAATGGTTCAGTAAGTTCAACCTTTTCTTTTCCAACTGCTTCACGCATCTTTTCTTCTATTTCAACAATCCGTGCACATTCAACCTGCCCAAATTTTATTGCCTCAATAATCTCTTCTTCAGTTGCCTCTCTTGCCCCACCTTCAATCATTACTACTGCATCTTTAGTCCCTGCAATAACAAGATTTACTTTACATTTCTCCTGTTGTGCAAGTGTCGGATTAACAATATATTTACCGTCCAGAAGCCCTACCTTTACCCCTGCCACAGGAATCGTAAAAGGAATCTCGCTGGTTAGAAGTGCAGTTGCTGCGCCAATAATACCGAGGGTATCTGCCTCATGCTCAGCATCTGAAGATAATAAATATGCGATGATTTGAACTTCGTTACGAAAGTTTGGCGGGAAAAGGGGTCGTAAAGGACGGTCTATGAGTCTGGATGATAGAATCTCGTTATCTGAAGGTCGGGTCTCTCTTTTTATAAAACCACCGGGAATTTTACCAGCCGCAAAAGAGAGCTCGCGATATTCAACAGTGAGCGGTAAAAAATCTACAGTCTTATCAGTTTCTACATTGTAATTAACACAGACCAGAACAACTGTATCGCCATAAGAAACAAGCACTTCACCTGCTGATTGCCGGGCAACCCTCCCACTTTCAAGGCGTAAACTTTTTTCTCCAACCTTTAACTCAACCGAATACAATTTACCTTCTCAAACCAAGTTCATCAACAACTTTAAGATAACGGGCTTTATCCTTTCTTAAAAGATAATTAAGATGGCGCCTTCTATCATTTACCATCTTTATTAAACCCTGTCTTGAATGTTTATCTTTTGGGAACTGCTTCAGGTGTTCAGTAAGAATTTTAATCCGCTCACTGAGAAGGGCAATCTGCACTTCTGGTGAACCAGTATCTTTATCATGCCGTTTAAAATTATTAATCAATTCCTTTTTCTTTTCTTTAAGCAATGCCATTTTAGAATCTCCTTTCAATTAAATCTTTACTCTTAATTATCCACATTTTAGCAAAAAAGTCAAGCACCAATTATTTCTGGCTATCTTTTTGCGCATTGTTTAATAAATTTTGCAACTCTTTGATGCGCGAAATTGTCGCCATACGATTAGGGGCGCCAGGTAATAAACGCAAATAATTATTATATTCATTTATTGCCTCCTGATAACGACCTGTGCGGGTATAGATATCACCAAGGGAGGCATGCGGGGCTGGAAAATAGGGATTGAGCGTAATTGCCTTTTTAAACTCTATTTCTGCCCTATGCCAATCTCCCTGCCGATAATAATAGTATCCAAGATTATGATGGGCAAGTGGTGATTTTTGATTCTGGGCGATCATTGTTTTAAAGAATGTTTCCTCATCCCGCCATGCTGGAATGCGTATAAAAGTAAAGACGATGTTGATTATAGCAATTAAAAAAATAATAATTCTTATCACAAAATCTTTTAAATTTATTTTTTTTATCATTGAGCCATCTGAAGCAATTAATCCTGTTAGTAATATCGCCAATCCAATAGAAGGAAAATACAAAAACCTTTCCGCAACGGGTACTCCTGATAATGGAAAGATATTTATTACCGGCAACAATCCAATAAAAAACCAAAGAATCCCAAATCTAATTTGCCATTTCTTTGTTACACATACAACAATGAAAATTATTATCGCTAAAACAACAATGGAAAAAAATAGGCTAATGAATTGTTCATTACTCATAACAAATTCATAGTGTCGTGCATTTAGATTAAAAGGAAGCAATAGAAGTTGTAAATAAAAAAGAGTTAATCGTGGTATATTTATAATCCGAATCAAAAAAGGCGTGGTTACTACTGGAGATTCAGGAACCAGTTTTTCAAGTAATACTGCACGCATAATCATATAGCTTATAACAGAACCACCAATAAATATTAATCCTCTTAAAAAATGAATTTTCCATTGTTCACGCGGAATTTTTGCAATAATAACCAAAACAAATATTAAAACTAATACAAATGCAACTTCCTTAGACAGTAGTGCCAGCAACGAGAAAATATAACACAACAACAATCGTAATAATAATGGGATCTTCTCTACAAAAAAATATGTTATGAGACATAATAACATAAATAGTGTTGTTAGAATATCCATTCTGCCACTAATAAAGACAACATTTTCAACATGAACTGCAAATGTAGTAAATAAGGTGGAAATTAAAATTGCCTGGGTAAAACCAAATAATTGATGACAAAAATAAACAAGGCAGATAATTACAAAAATATGGAGTATAAGGTTTGTGAGATGGAAACCAAAGGCGTTCTTTTGCCAGAGCAAATAATCAAAGGCAAAAGATATAATGGATAGGGGACGATAATAACCATAATCTTCACCAAATATTTTCAACGACTGTCCGAAAATTTCCAATATATTTTTAGAACCCTGAACATACGGATTTTGTAGAATCAGTGAGCGGTCATCCCAGATAAAATCGCCTGTAAGGCCGTGTGCGTAAAGAATTATATTGAGGATAATGGGTATACCATAATAAACAAATCTGTACTTCGGTCTCTGCTCCATTATTTTATTATATACACTAACAGAATGCAGTCAATGTTTTTGCAAGACTAATTTTCTATAACAAAACTCCTGAATGAACAATTATGACTTACTGCTTTTTATTTTAAAAAATCAATAATTTCTCGTTCTCTTTCCCCTCATTGGTCTTCTACCTTTATCAACTCTGGGGCGTGCTTCATTTATATTCATTGGTCTCCCGTTTAAAACCGAACCATTTAACCCCTGTATTGCTGCCTTCGCTTCATTATTGCTGGGCATTTCTACAAATCCGAATCCCCGTGATTCACCGGTAAACTTATCCTTGATGACTACCGCAGATAGAACCTGCCCAAAAGCCTCAAATGTTTTGCGTAGGTCTTCATCTGTGACATCTCGTGAGAGATTTCCCACATATATATTCATTATGACCTCCTTTAGGTCGTATGT
>JBBILZ010000040.1:0-22451 GCA_037444665.1 Caldifarciminota bacterium | reverse complement strand
GCAGACTTTATTCATTTCAAAGTCAACAATAGTTTTATTTTCAATACTAATATATTTTGAATCCTGGCCACCTATTTCAAATATCGTATCTACATCCGGGTCAATCTCAATGGCTGCCCTTGCCTGTGCTGATATCTCATTTTTTATTAAATCCGCACCAATGAGCTCTCCGATTAAATAGCGTCCTGAACCAGTAGTGCCGGCGCCTATGACTTCTACTCTATCTCCGACTTCATTTTTTAGTTCGGCAAGCCCTTCAATTACTACATCAATAGGTCTGCCTTTTGTCCACAAATATCTTCGGCAGAGGACATTACCATTCTCATCAATGAGGACAAGATTGGTTGAGATTGAGCCGACATCAATCCCTAAGTATGCCTTTGTCTTTGTGACGGGCGGTTGGACACGAATATTTGGTTGCCAGGATTTTCTTCCATCAAGGGGTGGTAGTCTGCTAATCTTTTCCGGGCTACTTAACCATTTTTCAAAATTTTCAACACCATTAAATCTAATGTGCCAGCCTGCTTCCCGGGCACAGATGACCGCACCGATTGCGCTGATTGCGTTATGATATTCGGGAATGATAAATTCATCACCACCCAGTTCAAGTATCTCTTTCAGTGCCCGTGACATACCTCTGTTCCTTGCAACTCCACCAATAAATGCAACAGGCGATTCTACGGTTCTGCCTTTAATTATGGCACTCTTAAAATTTCTTGCCAGGGCATAACAGAGCCCGGCAACCAGGTCCTCAACCGGCGTCCCTATTTGTTGAAGGTGAATCATATCACTTTTGGCAAATACTGAACATCTGCCTGCAATACGAACTGGATTCTTAGAATTGAGGGCAACATCACCAAAATTCTCTATGGAGATGGATAATCTCTGTGCCTGCTGGTCAAGGAATATACCCGCACCTGCAGCGCATAATGTATTAGAAGAGAAATCAGTTAAGCCCTTGTTAAGTATAATAAATTTTGAATTTACTCCACCAATCTCAATGATTGATTTTATTTCTTTGTGGAATAGACTAATTCCTTTAATAATGGCTTCAACTTCATTTATGCGCATTATGCCTAAACTTTCGATGACTGCTGCAGGAGCATTGCCTGTGATGACAATCTTTTCCGGGTTTTTTATATTTTTAATAATTTTTAACAGCAGATTATAAGGGCTACCCTGGTGTAGTATATAATCAGTTCTGATAAGATTGCCCTGATAAAATTCGGCAACCTTAATGCTTACTGAGCCGATGTCTATGCCATATTCATGCATTTAAGGTGTGAAAAAGATTCCAACAGAGAAGTTTAATTCATAATTTGTTTCGGTTCGGTTCTGGGTATCCGGGTCATCAGCAGTCAAATTATAATTAAAGGCAAATTCCGGTGTTATTTTTAATTTAGTCAATTTGATATCTGTTCCCAGGGAAAGTGAGAAATAAAGGTCATTTTCAAGTTCATCAACACTTGATTCCAATTCGCCAACATACAGTGTGCCGTCCATCTGGAAGTTGCCAGCAAGACCAAGACCAAAATAAGGGCTGACCAGTGGCAGAGCACCTGCCTTTAATTGTAAGGATACAGGAAAGTATAAATTATTAAAATTTGCACCGGTTGGAACATTTAAGATTGTTCTATTAAATGATGTTGTTTTAAACATTGGTGACATTTGTATTCCGAGGGTATTGAATAACTCTACACCCATACCCAGACCAATCTGGAAACCAGTACCGGATAATGTTCCTGCATTATCTTTCGGGTCAAAATTACTATAATTAGGGCCTATAAGCGGTCCAATATATGCCTTGAAAGGTGTTAGACACTGCCCGGTAAGAATAATTGTTAAGGCAAACAACAAAAAGATTATCTTTTTCATAATCACCTCAGCAACAATTATATTCTTAATTTATATTAAGTCAATATGTATTGCTTTTATTCAGTTATCATCCTCCAGTTTGATATTAAATTCAATCTGTTTATAATCTGCGGGAATTTTGAAGAGGTCTTCACTCAGTTCTTTGACTGTTAAATTTTCTATGACCATTTCTGAAGTGCTTTCTGAAGTGACCTTACCTTTTGCATCTGTGGTTTTATTTGTCGTAATTGATTTCAGGATGAATCCAATATTGCCATAAACTTCTATTTCTTTGC
Source organism: Caldifarciminota bacterium (assembly GCA_037444665.1). GTDB lineage: Bacteria > Hydrothermota > Tepidihabitantia > SM23-42 > JAOAFX01 > JAOAFX01. The sequence goes on along the minus strand of JBBILZ010000040.1, from coordinate 20,301 downwards.
GTATAATTGAATCAAGGTCAGCAATACCAGTGGAGAATGATTTTTTTGAGAAATTGAGTGAGATATCTTCAATGTGTCTGGTTGTTGCCCATATCTCTTTTGTTTCTTCAGTATGCGATTTTACCTTCATAATCATAATTTTTGTTTCCATATCATATGAACTATTTAACTGAAGATGTTTGCAATCAATTCCGAGCACCTGTTCGGTTGCGAGTTCTTTTACTTCTATTTTGGCATTAGAGATAGTAAATTTAATGAACTGTCCCAGAGCACTCATAAATTTGGATAATGAATCAATATTCATTACAAAATAAGATTTTTCTTCAGGGTCTACGATGTATACTTCATTTTTATCGCTAAAGTATAACCAGTACATTCCTTTTTTAGTTAATTGATTCATTCCCTCAGAGACCTCAATATATTCCTCACGCACCATACCTTTTTGTGCATATCCGTGCATAACCATTTTTGATTCCTTGTCTTTGGTTTTTGTTAAAACCTGTGCCTGCCATTCAATACCACCATAAAGAATCAAAGGGCACAAAAAAATAAGGGTACAGATGATGAGCATCAGTTTTTTCATTTTGCCTCCTTAGAGCAAGTTGGTGTTAAATTTTAATCAATTAAATTGAAAAATCAAGTGTAGAGATTTTTTTCAGAATTTTATCAACTTTTCCTGATACTGTTGCGCACCAATCTTTATTATTATAAAGTATGTTCCTGGCCTAACATTCTTAACATTCCAGACCATCTTATAATTTCCCGCATTCTGCAAGCCATCATGGATAACTTTTACGAGTAAACCTGCAGAATCATAGATAGAGAGGTTCACGCGTTCTGGTCTTCTTAAAGTATAGTTTATCGTGGTTCTATCCTGAAATGGATTTGGTGAGACCGTAATTGCTTTGACAGATTTATCTTCGCGCTCTTCCATACCGACGAATTCCTGCCCTGCAGAGAATATTAATAATGGAAGGTCAGTTGCAGGTATACCCAGGGCATTGATAATGGCAGTTCTTTCAGCAGAAGAGAAGTTTGCAGTAAAATGTCCTTGCAGATTTATGGACGTAGTCTGTAAAAGTGCACTGGCACCAGCAAATCCTGCTTCAAGTAATTGATACCTGCTTGCGGTCGTAGCGCAATAGACAAAATAGTTTGGTGCGATCTGTGGTAAACGGGGAATAGCACTTCTCAACTGGGGTCTCATATCTCCATTAGTGACCATTTCAATACGATGGTCTCTTGTATTTGGTTGTCCAGAATTATCACGAATATGATACCTTTCAACACCCGCAGACCTGACAATATAGATCATTCCCGTCAAATAATAATTTGCAACTGCTGAGGGAACAGTTAACCCTGCCCGATTATTTGATGTGGTATGCGGAGTATTACCATAAGATGCCCAGGCAATCTGGGAGAGCTGGCTGAGTGTTAATTCTGTATCAGCGAATAGACTTCCGTATTTAAGATTGTTAAGGGCGTTTTCCAGTAGAACTGTACCATTGGTAATGGGGTCGGGTAGACTTCCGTTTGAGGAATGGGCAACACACTGGGATGTGATACCACTAACAGAACTCATTAAGCCATAGACATTTACCATCTGAATCGTGAGTGCGGGATTTCAGGTATTCTGGGCATTGGTTCTTGCACTCTCTTTTGGAATGCAAGCCGGTTGGTTCGTGTTTGTTGTCCAGAAAGAGATGGCAGCAAGTAATGCATACTGGATTGCGGTTCCGGCATCCTCAGGGATATCAGATGCAATACCAACTTCAAAGGCAGCACTTGATTCTGATTTATGGTTTCCAGAGAGATGCACAATGATATCATGCAGGTTTGGGTCATAACGATATACATTATCGCTTCGGGCAACATAGATTATCCGATTTGCTCCAATCAATGGTGCACGCGAACCTGCCCATAGGATATTGGCAAGAATCTGGTCAGTAAGACTGCTTGTATAACCGCTATGATAAGAGCGTCTACTATTGAGCATGATTTCTGAAGAGAATGTATTTACCTGGGGAGGTGGAATGTATCTTGATTTAGTAAAGAGGGTTTTTAAAGGATTGCTCAATGGTCTATTAATTAATGCACCAATACCACCTGCCATTAAAATCTTTAAAAACCTTCTTCTTTCCATCGCCGCCTCCTGATATTAAATTGTATTTAATTTACTTATAGAGTCAAGGCTTTTTTTTTAAAATAATCTTATCCTTTATATTTTTGTTATGTGCCCATTTCCCAGGAAGCGAGGTATCGCTTTTGTTCTAAAGTCAGATGGTCAATCTTAATGCCCATTGATTTTAATTTTAATCGGGCAATCTCCTGATCAATATTAATCGGTAATGAATAGACGCGATTTTTTAATTCAGGATTATTTATGATATACTCCACAGCCAATGCCTGATTTGCAAATGACATATCCATAACCATTGCAGGATGGCCCTCTGCTGCTGCAAGATTGACCAGTCTTCCTTCTGCCAAAAGATAAATTTTTTTATTGTTATTCATGGTATATTCCTCACAAAAATTTCTAATCAATCTTTTTTTCCTGGTAATTTTTTTGAGGCCATTTTTATCAATTTCAACATCAAAGTGCCCGGAATTGCCAATGATTGCGCCATCTTTCATTTTGAGCATATGTTCTTTTCTTATGACATTTATGTCTCCAGTCACTGTGATAAATACATCACCAATCAGTGCTGCTTGAGCCATGGTCATAACCTGATAGCCGTCCATCCTTGCTTCAAGTGCCTTGACCGGGTCAACCTCAGTAACGATTACATTTGCACCACAACCTCGGGCACGCATTGCCAATCCTCTGCCGCACCAGCCATAGCCAGCCACCACAAAATTACATCCGCTTATCAAGATATTTGTTGCCCTTAAGATTCCATCAATAGTTGATTGTCCTGTTCCATAGCGATTATCAAAAAGATGTTTGGTTAAAGAATCATTGACTGCAATAATGGGAAACTGGAGCACATTGTCCTGCGCCATCTGTTTTAATCTTATAACTCCGGTTGTTGTTTCTTCAGTTCCACCCAGAATGCCTTTAATCTTTTTCTTGTGGACAGTGGAGATCAAATCTGCACCATCGTCAATAAGGATCTGTGGTTTTTTATTCAAGACTTGATTCATATTGTGATAATACTCTTTGCGGGATTCTCCTTTTATTGCGAAAACATTGATGCCGTCCTTTGCCAGGGCTGCAGCAACATCATCCTGGGTTGATAATGGATTTGAGGCAGTCAAAAATACCTGGGCACCACCTGCCTTAAGGGTTCGGATAAGGTTTGCGGTTTCAGTGGTGACATGGAGGCAACAGCCGATACGGAAATTTTTCAGCGGCTTTTCTCGGGAAAATCGTTCACGAACCATTTTTAAAACGGGCATCTTTGATTCTGCCCACTCAATCCTTTTCTCCCCTTCACTGAATAACTTAATATTTTTAATGTTATATTCCATATTATACCTTTCTATGGTTATCTGACTTTACAAACCTTAACTAAATCCCGGCTTCTCTTTTTATGGCATCTGCCATATCACATATTTCCCAGGGAAACCCTTCTTCTTCGCGTCCAAAATGGCCATAGCAGGCAGTCTTTTTGAATATTGGTCTGCGCAAGTTCAATTTATCAATGATCCCCTGAGGTGTAAAGTCAAATAGTTTTTTTAATATTTTAACGACTCTTTCTTCTTCAATCTTTGAAGTTCCGAATGTATTCGCATTTATTGCCACTGGTTCAGCCACGCCGATTGCATAAGCCAGAGAGATTTCAACCTTATCACAGACTCCTGAGGAAACAAGATTTTTTGCTACATACCTTGCCATATATGAAGCAGAGCGGTCAACCTTTGTCGGGTCTTTACCAGAGAAACAGCCACCGCCGTGGTGTCCAATCCCACCATAGGTATCAACCATAATCTTTCTACCAGTAACACCGGTATCACCCTGTGGTCCACCAATAACAAACCTGCCCGTAGGATTTATTAAAATCTTTGTCTTATCATCAATTAATTTTTTGGGAATAATCTCCTGAACCACATGCTTCTTCAAATCCGCATGCAATTTTTCATTCTTTACATCAGGATGGTGCTGTGCAGAAAGAATAATAGTATCAATACGAACAGGTTTGTCATTGTCGTATTCCACAGTAACCTGGGATTTGCCATCAGGCCTTAAATAGGTCAGGATGTTTGTTTTGCGCACCTCAGTGAGCCGACGCACAAGTTTGTGGGCAAGGATTATTGGCATCGGCATTAATTCTTTTGTTTCTTTTGTGGCATATCCAAACATCATCCCCTGGTCACCAGCGCCACCAATATTTACTCCCATTGCGATATCACTGGATTGTTCTTGGATGGCAGTAATGATTGCACAGGTATAAGCATCTATTCCCATATCTGTATCAGTATAACCAATTTCAATCAGTAGATCCCTTATTAAATCAGGTATATCAACATAGCAATTGGTTGTTATCTCGCCGGCAACAAAAAGTAGCCCCCTTGTTGTCAAAACTTCACAGGCAACCCGACCAAAAGGGTCTTTTTCAAGGATGGCATCCAGAATCGCATCTGCTGACTGGTCACAGATTTTATCCGGATGACCTTCAGTAACTGATTCCGAAGTTATAAAATATCGAGCCATTTGCCTCCCTTCTGCATAAGGTTATTTTTAATTCTAATTATAAATAAATTTCATCAAAAATCAAGCCTTTTTATTTCAGTATCTTTAACAATCTTCCAGTATAACTTTCTTGTTCTTATTTCTTTTTCCATTTGCACAATATCCCCCATACTAATAATATCAAATTCCTGATTTTTTTTACCTTTATCACGGTCCAACCTGACGAGTTCAACCACTCCATCTTTTCTACACAGCAGAGCCCTTTTCCTTCCTTTTTCTTTGAATAATCTGCTGATTACAGCATATGTATTATCCTTGATATAACCATAATTCTGCTTGGAGATTACCAGATAAGAAAATTTTAGATATTCAATCTTACGGTAAAGGGGTTGATTGAGGATTTTCATATATTCTGGTGGTGTCCACTTTATACTCTGGTGGCACCATTCATTTTTCTTTTGGAGCAGGGGACAGGAGTTATGGTGAAGGCAGGGGATAAGAATATAACCGATACTTTCTTTCTTTAGCCAGTCAGCAAATTCCATCAGACGACGGGTCAGGGGTTTTAATGCGGGTTCAATTATTACAATTATACCATTACTTTGCAAGAGGCGAATAATTTTTTTCATAACATTTATTGGAATATTATTTTCAGAAAAGATTTCTACAAGCACATTTGAAATAATAATGATATCGTATTCGCCTGAACAATCAATGATAAAATCCAGGGCAGACTTTTTTAATGTATCAAAACGGATATTACCATATAAATGTTGCAACCATTCTAAGAGCAGTCCGCATCTATTGAGCAGATTATTTTCTATATCTACCCCTGTGAAATATATGCTCATGTCAGGTTTAATATTTTTTAATCCATAATACAGACCAAACATTGCAGCACCTTCACCACAACCAAGGTCAAGGATTTTGATTTTGTCATTTAATAATGGGATTTTATAAAGGTTGTATGTTTTATTAATAACCAGCATTGCCTTAACAAAATTTTGAGGAAAATTGAAGGCAAAATAGGCATCTTGATACTGTGATTCAGTAGGCTTGAGTTTTGCAAAATCCTGTGAAAGATAAGCCATCTGTTTTCTTAAGATGTCTATTTTTTCAGAAAAGAGTTTTGGGTTATTATATATATCAGTAATCCCCAATTCAGAAAGAATTTTATGTTCAACTTCTTCAGGTATTTTCATTTTTGAAAGGTGGAATAGCATATGCACTGAACATCAACAGAAATAATTCTACTGGCATACGGTATCTTATTAAGCCAACATGGGTAAAGATATATAATGCAGAAGTAAAAATAATTGATAAAAATATAAAAAGGACTGGTTTATGGTTTTTGATTGATAACAATAACCCGAGCCATCCCAGTATGAGCACAGGAACATAAAATATATATATGAGAATTCTGTATTTTTGTAAGTCTTTAGATGTGTATTCACTTGATGGTGCAAACCACCAATAATAAAAAAATTTTTTTATTAACAATCTTAAAAATTTAAATGGATTATGCAATGCAAAGTCTTTTCCCTGTTGCAGGTAAAATCTTGCTCTTTCAATTTCAGGTATTCTGTTCAAACTATCCTGAATATTGGCGGGCAGGGTCTGTGTCATTAATATATATTCATCGGTCTGGATGGATGTTATCTTATAAAAATCTGTTCCTGTGGCATTAGGATTATTGCCAATCCATAAGTTGACACCGAACTGGGTTGTTACTGGAACAAATGTCTGATGAACTTTATAGTTTCTGAATGTCCAGGGCAGAAGGACGAGAATAGAGATAAATATAATCAGACATACCTGAAAAAAGTTGATGCGTTTTTCAAAGAAGAACCAGACAAGTATGACAGGGTATAAAACAAATGCCACGGGCTCACATAAGATTGTTATCCCCAGGATTATTCCGCATAACAGATAGTATAAAAAGTTTTTGGCCTTACTATTTATGAATAAATATGCTACCAGTGCGATTAAAAACAAAAATATTGTCGTGGGAACGAATTTGGTAATATAATAGATGAATGGTGGATAAAGTGCAATCAGGAATTCAGCCTTGCGGGCAACAGAATCATTAAAAATAAGTCGGGCAGTTTTAAATACAAAATAGATGGTGAAAATAGAAAATAATGCCTGTATTATATAAATCAGAAAATAATTAAAAGGTTTTGTGCCCCATTGATAAAAAAAGGCAAGAAAATATGGGTATAATGGGGCATGGGAAGAAGTAGGCACAGGATTTTCACCAGAAATTGTAATCCTGCTGAATCCATTGCCAGTGATTATATTACGGGCAATTTCACCATACTCATAATCACGGGGATTATAAAAATTACCAATGATTAATATTGCAAGGATACGGATGCCTAAATAAAGAATGTATCTTTTCAGAATTATTTGAGTCTGGTTGCTATGAACTTCGCTAATCTTGACTTGTAGCGGGCAGCAGTATTCTTTTTAATAATACCATCCTGAACCGATTTATCAATTACTGCCTGAACCCCAGGATGAAGCTTCAGCGCCTCTTTTTTTGACTCTGCTTTCCTTATCTTTTTGATTGCAGATTTCAACTCTTTTTTCTTTTTAAGATTCATCAAATAGCGCCGTCGCGATTTGCGAATGTTCTTAAGAACCGTTCTTGACCTTTTCTTAATTGGCATGGTCAATTATATAAAAAAAATAAAAAAAGTCAACTACTTTGTTGCAGGCAATCGTTTCTGGCTTGACTTTGAAATAAATATTGTTATACTTGAGTTAATGGCTGATGGTAAACCATCCCTTGTTTTGATTGATGAGCGAATCCTGTTAAAGAGTCTACCCATTGAAAGACAGGAATATATCATTGGCAGAGCAAATGAATGTGATTTTTTAATTGATGGCAAAGAAGTTTCACGCAAGCATGCACGGGTCTATTATAAAGATGGTAAATTTATAATTGAAGACTTGAAGAGCACTAATGGCACATTCGTAAATGGCAAAAGAATAGATACAATAGAATTGCGACACGGCGATGAAATCAATATTGGAAATTTTACAATTATTTTTGATGATGGCAGAGGGATTGAAGGTATTTATGATGAAACACAGGCTGAATCAGGTGGTAATGAAACCCAGCGTTTAATTGCGGAATATAAATCACTTGCCGAGAAGATAAGAGAAAGGGATATTGCCTTAAGTTTAAAAAAGTACCACGAAAAGGTGCTCAAGAGTAGAAAAAAATTGACAAAGCAAGCAAATTTTGACCGGTTGACTGACCTTTATAATCGGCGCTATTTTGATAAAGTTTTTGAGGAGAAATTTCTTGAGGCACATCGCAAGCATTATCCGCTATCATTACTCTTTGTTGATATTGACCATTTCAAAAAAGTGAATGATACATTGGGCCATGATAAAGGTGATGAAGTTTTAAGGGGGGTGGCACATATTATTCGCGCCTTATGTAGAAAGGACGATATTGTTGCACGATACGGTGGTGAGGAATTTGTTATCATTTTTCCTAATATGGATGTTTATAATGCAAAAATGATTGCTGAGACGATTCGCAAGATTATTGAAGAAAAATCTAAACAGATTATCGGCATAAAGGTGACAGTAAGTATTGGTGTGGCGACCGATGTAAATGAGTTTATAAATACGCAGGAATTGATAAAAAGGGCAGACCAGGCACTTTACCAGGCAAAAGCACGGGGAAGAAATTGTGTGGTGATAGCAAATGAATAAGAATTCAACCATTGGTAATTATAAGATTCTCAAACCCATTGGTAAGGGTGGTATGGCGCACATTTATACTGCAATACAGGGTTCGCTTGACCGCATTGTAGTAATAAAACAGATGATGAAGAATCTTGATGGTGAAGCTCAGACAAGATTCAAAAGGGAAGCAAAGATATGTGCCAATCTTCACCACCGAAACATTGTTGAAATTTATGATTATTTTCGTGAGGGTGGTGGACATTATCTGGTAATGGAGTATATTGAAGGGCTGAACCTTGCTGATGTGATAGAGAAACAGGCACCATTGCATCCTATAATTGCTGCTTCTATTGCCCGTGAAGTATGTAAGGCACTGGTCTGTGCTCATAAGAATGGAATTATCCATCGTGATATAAAACCTAAAAATATCCTGATTTCTAAAGAAGGGATTGTGAAATTGACCGATTTTGGTGTAGCACGGGATATTGATGCACCGGATTTGACAACGACCGGTGCAATTATTGGCACGCCTTTTTATATGTCACCTGAACAGGCAGGTGGTGGTAAGGTTGGTTTTCAGACCGATATTTTTTCCTTAGGCGTGGTTCTTTATGAGATGGTTACCAGCAAGAAGCCTTTTGTTGCAGAAGAGAATCAAGGTATCATAACAAAGATTTGCCGTGGGCAATACAGGTCACCATTCTGGCTTGACCCCCACCATAGCTGGCGTCTGAGCAGGATAATCAATCGGGCGATGAAAAGGAATCCCAAGAGTCGCTACAAATCTGCAGAGGAAATGCTCAGAGCATTGAACAATTTTCTTGGCTGGAAGGGTCAGGCAATGGTTGAGGATAATATTGAAAAGTTATTAAATCAGATAGAAGAACAGAGAGAAGTGACAACTGTTGTTAAAGGAACAGCCAAAAAGAAAAAGAAAAAAAAGAGTAATACAGGAATATATTTTCTATTAATTATTCTTTTAATTTTAATCATATTCCTTTTTATCACTTATTTTTATATTCTTATCAAATAAATTAAACAATTATTTACTTAATTTTAATTAATAATCAATCAGCGAGTATATCTCGTATCCTTTTAGTTTTTGGCTACCAGATAGATACGTTAGATTTGCAACAAAAGCGCAGGCGATGACATTGCCACCGAGCATCTCAACAAGTTTGCAGGCGGCGAGCATTGTTCCACCAGTTGCCAGGACATCATCAAATAATAAAACATTCTCACCTTTTTCTATAGCGTCTTTATGAATTTCAATAATACTCTTACCGTATTCAAGGTCGTATTCCATTCTTACTGTTTCGGCAGGTAGTTTGCCAAGTTTTCTGACCGGCACAATGCCACAATTTAGATTATAAGCAATGGCGCCACCAAAGATATAACCGCGCGCCTCAATTGATACCACCTTATCAATCTTTGCATTGCGGTATCTGTTCACGATGCTATCAATAACATATTTAAATGCTGCTGGTTCTTTTATAAGGGTTGTAATATCCCTGAACATCACCCCTTTTTGGGGAAAATCAGGAATATCCCTGACAAATTCTTTCAAATCCATCAAAGCCTCCTTTAAAGCAGAAAAATAAGGTTCAGGATAAAATAGGCTACTATAAATATAAAGAAACAAATTCTATCAAGATTTTGTGAGGTTTTCTCTTTTCCACTTGTAAATAGTCTTAATGAAATGATAGATTCTCCGATTGATAAGAAAATGAAGAAGATAGATAGAATGTGGAGTTTGTCCGTGAGTGTAATAATGTTTGTATCAGGAAGTAAAGAGGCAATGACAACTTCACTCGCAACCGCAGCAAATAATGCTCCTGCACCAAGTCCAAATCTCGGGTCAAGGTCTGTTGGTTTTATGAATAATGCTATCAATGCAACAATTGCGGCAACAAACACAGTGAAGAATAATTTGAAGAAATAGCCGTAGCCGGGGCGAACAATATTCAGTGAAAAGACAAACCGTGAATATATTGATTCATTATTTGTCGGCAGCGAAATATCACCGTAATTTGTCTTATATGTATGACTTACAACATTTACATTGACAGTGTCTATTTTCCACCCTGGTACCTGCACCTGAAGATCTACTCCACTATTTTCAGTATCAGGTGCATATTTTAATTTAGATTCTTCATTATCATTGTCTTCTATTTCAATCGTTAATGTATGGTTATCCAGGGGAAACCGTGAAATATTCCAGAATTTTTTTATTGTTGCGACAACACGACAGACTCCATAGTTAGAACCCTGGACAATATCCTCGTATATCCCTTCTTTTGATTCTATATGTCCATTTACTACATCAAAACTTTCCAATGGGTTTATATTTTTGTCTTTCCAGCGAAACCAGATGTAAAAATCAGCAGTATATTGATTGTCTTTCAGACTCAGACTGGTAATCTGGTTCAAATAAATACCCGTGTATACTATTTTTGGCTCCTGTTCCTGGGCAAAATTTGTTTGCAAAAAGAATAAAATTGCGAGTGTAGCAGGAATAATTTTAAGGCTAATCTTCATATATATTACTCAGTCAGTTCTGCTTTTGAATTCTTCAATTAGTTGTTCATCCAGACGGTCAGCATGATAACTCACTCGTTCTTCCATTGCCTTGAGTTCTTCAAAATTCAATCCCTTCAATTCTCTATTTTCAGCAATATAGACCCACTGGTCGCGCACAAAGAATTTAATACCCATCAATTGAAAATTTATCTCAAGTAATCTTCTGTAGAATGGTAAAAGATTCCGGGATGGCAAAAGCATTATCGGACAGGAGATTTCAATATAATCTATATTGTCCAATTTGAAGATTTCAGTATAGATTAAGGCTGAGCCACGATACGCAGACCACAATGTTTTTGGTCTATGCCGGCATTTTTCAGGGTCAAGACCGAAACTTGTGAGTAGGTCATTGACCATCTTCTCGTAATAGGCAATATCTACCTCTCCATTCTGTTTTTCAGGTGTTTGTTTTTTGCTAAACATTTTTCCTCCTAAAATTTAGATCCGCAATTTTTACAGAAATTCGCCGAAGCATCGTTTGATGCTTTGCACTTGGGGCAGACCTTCATTGCTACTTTGACTTTTTGGACCGGTGTATCTGTTGGTTGTTCTACAGATTGCTTTTTCTTTTCTATCCTCTGTGTCCCGCAATTTATACAGTATTCAGCCTTGGATGTATTAATGAATTTATCGCTGAGATAACCACAGATTGGACAATAATACATTGTTGGGAGCTGGTTATGGACGCTGTTTAAGTAATTCAATATATCTTTTATTGCATTGACAGGAATTGCAAAACTCATATTATCCGCTTCACCAACAACCCAGGTGTTTATACCGATGGCTTTGCCCTGCATATCGATCAATGGCCCACCACTATTACCCGGGTTTATCGGAACATCGGTCTGGATATAGTTAATGCCCTTAACCGCGCGCTTTTTACAACTGATAATTCCCTTAGACACAGTAAAGTCATATCCATACGGATGGCCAATTGCTACAACAGGTTCACCTTCTTTAACTGAATCACTGTTAGCAAGAGGGATTGGAGTGGATTCATTGACACTTGCCAGACAAAATGCAAAGTCAACATCATTATCTGCATAGACTACAATTGATTCAACTTCTTGATTATTATAAAGTTTTGTTGTGATAAAGGTATCCAGCGCAACAGTGTGTTTATTTGTAATAAATAGTCCTTTATCATTTACAAAGAATCCGCTGCCCCTACCTTCATTGGGCAACCTTATGACCACGATTGATGCCTTTACTGACTCAATGATTGACGATATGTCATCCATGTTTCCTCCTTAAGGGATTTTGACCATTATTTTAATACTAAAATTTGACACTGAAATTTTTGTATCCTGTCATATTTTCTGAAAATTCAATGTCAATCTTTGTAACATGGGCTGAGGCGGGTCCTATTTTCAATTCTTTTATAAAATCATTGAGTACACCTTTTTCACCTTCGGCAACCACCAATACATTTCCATCAGGAAGATTCTGAACATAACCAGTGATGCCATATTCCTTTGCCTTGTGCATAGCAAAATATCTATAACCCACTCCCTGCACCACGCCCTGGACTATGATTTCAGCATGCATACAATTGCTCCGTTTTCAATGCTCAATTACCTCAAATGCCTTTGCCACTGCTTCTTTTGCCGATTTTGCCTTGATTATTGGTGCATCAATATCCCAGGTGTTGATACCAATCACTGGAACATTGAACATTAAACAGTATGCGATTTCTGAGAGTGTTCCGTATTTTCCATCAATTGCAATGGCACAATCACAAGTGCGGGCAATGATAATGTTGCGTGCCTGGTTCATACCCGTAACAATGGGAATATCAACATATTCGTTTGCCATACGCTTATCAGTACCGGGCAAGATACCGATTACAAGTCCACCTGCTTGCTTTGCACCTCTTGATGCTGCTTCCATTACGCCACCAAGACCACCGGTTATTACAATTGCGCCATTATTTGCAAGTAAGGCACCAACTTCTTCGGCAATGTTGAGGTTTTTTTGAGTTGTTTCTGCTCCACCAATTACTGCAATAATTGTTTTATTTATCATCTTTTAATTTCGGGGCGGTGGGATTTGTCCCGTTCCGCTCCTGTTGTGAGCGGAACGAGGATTCCGTTTCCTTAAAAATATAATAGTATTTTTTAATGATAGAAACGGAAAACCCACGACCTTCCTTATTTATTTCGGGGCGGTGGGATTTGAACCCACGACCTCATGGTCCCGAACCATGCGCGCTGAACCACTGCGCTACACCCCGCAAGGTTTTGCCTTATCAGATTAAATTCCGCATCCACTTTCACGATAATATAAACTATCATACTCCAGAATTATTATTCCAGCCTTCTTTACCAAGCAGAGGCACGAATGAGCAATCAAAAAGTTGCTTACGCAGAATAGAACCCCTGTGTTTTTTAATAACATTCAAAGTCTGAAAATATTCACCGCCAATCGGTATCACCATTTTCCCTTTATCTGTTAATTGGTTAACCAATTGTCTGGGCATTTCTGGTGCACCAGCAGTTACAATGATACCATCATAGGGTGCGAACTCAGGCCAGCCAAGACTTCCATCACCGACCAGAAAATTTATGTTGTTAAAACCAAGCTCAGAAAGAATTTTTCGTGCACGGAAACTCAGTTCAGAAATTCTCTCAATTGTAAAGACCCTGGCACAGAGCAGGGCAAGGACTGCTGCCTGATAACCTGAACCAGTGCCGATTTCAAGAACCGATTCATTCCCCTTTAATTCAAGCAATTCGGTCATCACTGCTACCATATAGGGCTGGGATATTGTCTGGCTGCAGCCAATCGGCAGTGGGTAATCATTATATGCCTGATGATAATAAGTTTTATCAACAAATAGATGTCTTGGCACACGCAACATTGCATCAATCACCCGCTCGTCTTTAATGCCCCGTGCAATGATTTGTTCCTGAACCATTCGCTCCCTTTCCAGACGCCATTCTTTAACCTCAATCACTTAAATAGAATAATGAAAATAAAAGAAAAGTCAAGACAGCGATAGGTTCCATATTTTTCAAACTATTTTACCGATGGGGGTCCTGCCCCGCACCTTTGTTATTAAAATATTCTTTACTGAACCAGATGGAATCGCATTTTCTACAATGACATCCTTGTTTCCCCGGGTCTTGCCTCTTGTACCATTTTCTGCCTCTCCTTCAAACAGAACCTCGTAAGTCTTACCAATCATCTGTTCTGTTTTTTTTATGACAATCTGGTTCTGAATATCAATGAGGATTCTTAGCCGCTCTTTTATGATTTTTTCGGTCAGCGGCTGGAATTCGCTTGCCTTTGTCCCGGGACGGATTGAATAACGATACATATAGGCATCATCAAATTCAATTTTTTTCACGACTTCAATCGTTTCACAAAATTCTTGTTCAGTTTCAGTTGGAAAACCAGCGATTATGTCTGTTGTGACAGTTGCAAAAGGAATATATTTTCTAATTTTTTCTATGAGTTCTATGTAACTTTCCTTTGTATATTTTCTGTTCATTAATTTCAATATTCTATTATTTCCTGATTGCAAAGGTAGGTGAAACCACTCACAGATGTTTTTGTTCTCTTTTACTACATTTATTGTTTCTTCATCAAAGTCCTTGGGATGTGAAGTGAGAAATCTCAATCTGAACACGCCGCTCTTTTGGGCAATGAGTTTTAGAAGTTCAGGGAAATTTATTCCTTTATAAGAATATTCATTCACATTCTGACCTAAAAGGGTGATATCTTTCACACCTGAACCTACAAGGTGTGCCACTTCATTTAAAATATCTTCAACCGGTCTTGAACGCAATTCGCCACGCACAAAAGGGACTATGCAATACGAACAGTAATTACTACAACCACGGGTTATTGAAACAAAATCTGCTACCTTATTTGAATTTCTGCAGATACCTTCGTATAATTCTGTGCCCACAGTTGTATCAATGACCTTTGTTCTTTGATGCGTAATTAATTTAAGATATTCAGGTATTTTACGATATGAATCAGGCCCGAGAATAAAATCAACAAATGGAAATTTATTAATAATTTTATTTTCAAGATGTTTTGCCATACATCCAATCACACCGAGTGCTATTCCATTTTGCATACGCCATTTTTTTAAAGTTGAAATATAACCGAGTGCCCTTTGTTCAGCATGCTCCCTTACAGAGCAGGTATTGATTAAGACTATGTCTGCCTCTTTAGTATTTTTTACAGGAATATAGTTTTCCTCAAGTAGTATTGCTTGTATCAAATCGGAATCATTTTTGTTCATTTGACAACCGAAGGTTTTGATATAGAATCTGTACATATTCTATACGACCATACCGAAAACTTCTTTTTGTGTAACTTTTACAATTTTTACATTTAACAATTCTTTTTCCGAATATTGCCCATCTATATTCACACGGAGGTAGTTATCGGTCAAGCCTGTAACTATATTATTTTTTTTCTCAATTATCACCTTGACAATTTTATTTTTCTGACTGCATCTGAACAGATAATTTTTTTCTGCAATCAGCTGTTTTAAAGTCCACAATCTTCTCTTTTTTTCAGTTAAAGGGACTGTGTCACCCAGTCTGTAGATCGGGGTTATGGGTCTTGGTGAATATGGGAAAATGTGTAAATGGGTGAGTGGAGATGATTTTATTAAATCATAAGTATTATTAAATTCAAACTCAGTCTCTTCAGGAAATCCAACAATAACATCAGCACCAATTGCAACATCATAGAAATTTTTTATGATGAGTTCAAAAATGTTTATCAAATCTTGTCGCCGGTAAGAACGCCCCATAAGTTGAATAATTTTGTCGTCGCTGCTCTGGATTGGTATATGGAAGTGTCGGCAAAACGGCAGGTCTTTGAGTGCGGCAATCAATTCAGAGTTTATAAATTTCGGCTCTAAAGAAGATAACCTGATTCGTGGCAGGTTTTCCATTTTTGAAATAACCTTGATTAATTGAATAAGTGATATGTCAAGGTCAAGTCCGTATAAACCAATATTAGCACCAACAAGAACAATCTCTTTGAATCTATTATCATACGCCCAGATGATTTCCTGTTTGATTTTTTCCACAGGTTTACTCACAATATTTTTCCGTAATCTGGAAACAACGCAGAAAGTGCAGGGTTGGTTACACCCATCTTCAATTTTAAGAAAGTATCTTGATTTATCAGGTAAGGGGAAGGTTTCTCTTATTATTTCATTGCGTTCCTCAAGACGAATGACCTGATACTTATTAAAAAGTTCGGGTTTTAACTGGGCAAGGCATCCGGTGACAATGATTTTGTGACCGGGGTATAAATTTTTTGCCTGCCGAAATTTTTTTAATGATTTGACTTCAGCTTCGTGCGTTACACAACAGGTATTGACAATTACTACCCTGCTTTCTGTGCGAAGTTTTTCATGCAAACAGTAGCCTTCGTACTGATTTAACTTACAACCAATGTTGCAGAGGATTGACAACCTTTTTGCCTGCTAAAAGTTATTCTTTATTTTTTATAATATCTTTTGTCTGGGTGCCAATAATATCGCCAAGCGTAAATTTGTCTGGCGCAGGTTTAACTTCTTCTTTCTTTTTGGGAGCTGGTTTGCTTAATCCTTTTTCTGTAAGGATAATGCGACGTAATTTTGTTCTATATTTTTTTATTACCAATTCCAGTTCATCATCAATTTTGTATATATCCTTTAGTTTTTTGCTTTTGCTATCCAGATATTTTGTGGGAATAAACTCTTCAAAATTTCCTTCCAGCATAACCCGTAAGCCACGCGGCAGAATATCACTGACCTTGCCTGTTATCTCTGAATTTTCCGGGTATTTTTCCATTAATTTAACAAAAGGGTCTTCCTGAAGATGCTTTATGCTCAATGAAATTTTTCTGTTCTTGCGGTCAATTGAGCGGATAACTGCATCAATCTTCTGTCCTTTTTTAAGATAGTCTGATGCCTTGGTAACTTTTTTATCCCAGAAGAAATCGTTGATGTGAATCAGTCCATCAATGCCATCGGGCAATCTGACAAAGGCACCAAAATCTTTTAGATTTGTTATTTTTACAGTAACCTTCTGACCAATCTGATATTTTTCATCAACGACTGACCAGGGGTCTGGTTGTGCCTGTTTCATACCCAGATAGATTTTACGCTCGTCGCGGTCCACAGAAAGGACAACTACCTCAACAATATCACCTACTTTAAATAACGCATTGGGGTCTTTTATGTCTTTTGACCAGGACATATCAGAGATATGAACAAAGCCCTGTATATCTTTTTCCAGCTCAACGAATGCGCCGTATTCAACAATATTTACTATCTTCCCTTTAATTAGAGTACCGGATGGATATTTTTTCTCTATCGCCTCATATGGGTGCGGGGTCAATTGTTTTAAACCTACAGAAATTCTCCCGGTAGTTTTATCCATTGAAAGGATCTTTACTTTTATTTTTTCGTTCAATTTTACTGCTTCTCCGGGGTGTGTCAACTTTGTCCAGGACATATCGCTTATGTGCAGTAATGCATCTGCTCCACCAATGTCAATAAATGCACCATAATCTGTAATATTACGAACTGTCCCTTCAATAATATCATTCACCTTGAGTTTGGCAAATATCCGTTTACGAAACTCTTCCTGCTCTGCTTCAGCTGCGAGTTTTCTTGAAACAACAATATTCTTGCGCAGCATATTTATCTTTACAATCTTTACGCCAATCTTCTGTCCAATCAATGAATCAGGGTTTGTCTGTGGTTTAAAGTCTATCTGCGAACTGGGTAAAAAAGCCTCAACACCCATAAGGTCTATTGTAAACCCACCCTTTATCCGTTTGCGAATTATTGCCTGGGCAATTTCGCCGTTTTCGTAAAGGTGTTTAATTTTATCCCAGGCTAATTGAAAATCTGCTTTCTTTTTTGAAATTACTGGAAAACCTTCACGGTTCTCAAATGCCTCAAGAAACACATAAATTTCTTTACCTTCTGCTGCTTCTTCGGGTTCAGAAAATTCCTCATAGGGTAAAAAACCCTCAGCCTTTAATCCCAGATTTAAGAGCACACCATTTTTTGTGCGCTTTATAATCATCGCCTTTATTATGTCACCCTCTTTATGGGTAACATAACTTTTTTCTAATAATTTGCTTATTTCTTCATTAGAATGACCGTTCATTATTAATAAAAACCTCCCTGGAATGTTTTTGCCATTCCAGACCTATTATATTCTTTTTTTGCGGTTTGTCAATGCGGTGTTTGCAAATCAGGGATAATCTCAGCTACTTGATGTAATTTTTTATAATACTATTTACTTTTTCCATTTCTTGATTATAATTTCTAAAAGGGGGTTTTTATGAAAATGATATTGATGATTGGATTATTGTTTCTGGCATGCGGTGGGCAGAAAACAAATAAAAATGTTGAAATAAAAAAATATCCTTATATGAACATTAGTGTGAAGGATTATGGAAATATTGTAATCAAATTGTATCCAGAAGAAGCACCAAAGAATGTGAAAAATATCATAGAGTTAACAAATAAAGGTTTTTATAATGGGCTTAAATTTCACAGGATAATTAAGGGGTTTGTAATTCAGGGCGGATGCCCGGTCGGTGATGGAACCGGAGACCCGGGATATGAAATCCAGGATGAGATTTCACCCAAATTAAAACATCTCAAGGGAACAGTAGCAATGGCAAATCGTGGACCCAATACAAATGGTTCACAGTTCTATATTTGTCTTGAACCTCAGCCCAGGCTGGATGGAAAGTATACTATAATTGGAGAAGTGGTGAGTGGTATGGATGTTGTAGAAAAAATCGGCAGTGTGCCTACTTCAGGCCCTCCTTTTGACCGTCCCTTAAATGATGTGATAATGGAAAAGGTCTGGATTGAAGAAAAGTAACGATTTTTTTAATTGTCAGTCCTCCGTTTGAAAAGCAAGAATTCACATTAGATAGTCTGCCTATGAAAATCTGGCTTGTTTCTGACCCTTATTATCCTTATCCATCAGGGGTTTCTGAATATACCCATTATCTGGCAAAATATTTAAGAAGGCTTGGACATTATGTAAAGATACTGACGACCCATTATAGAGGAGAGAAGGCAGAGCAGGATGTGGTTCGTATTGGTAGAGTTTTCTATATTCCTATGAATAAATCCTTTGCCACATTATCTGTAGGCTGGAAGATTCCACTTGAGGTCAAGGCATTTTTAAACGAAGAAAGATTTGATGTTATTCATACTATGGGACCATTTCCACCCAGCATCTCATTTTTTGCCCTGCACTATTCACATTCTTTAAATGTGACAACTTTCCACTCAACCGGGTTTAAAAATTACCGTTTTGGCTCATATCTTTTTAGAAAGATATTTAAAAGATACTCAGCAAAACTCCATGGTTTGATTGCGATTTCTGAGACTGCGCGTGATACATTTTTGCCTTATATTCCAGGAGAATATGCTATAATCCCCAGTGGTGTTGACCTGGAGAAATTCCACCCTGATGTGCCAATGCTTGAGGAATTTAAAGGCAAGCAGAATCGTATTTTATACCTGGGCAGGCTTGACCGTCGAAAAGGATTGATTGAGTTATTGCATGCCTTGAAGATTGTGAAGATGGAAATAAAAGATGCACTGCTGATTGTTGTGGGTAAAGGACCGCTTGAGAATGATTGCAGAAAATTAGTAAAAGAATTGGGACTTTCAGATGCGGTGATATTCAAGGGTTATGCAGAGAGCGATGCAATTCCTTCTTATTATGCTTCCTGTGATGTCTATTGTTCACCAGCACTGGGTGGTGAATCTTTTGGCATTGTCTTATTAGAGGCAATGGCAATAGGTAAGCCGGTCCTGGCTTCAAGGATTCCGGGTTATGACCGTGTCATCACTGATGGGTATAATGGTCTATTCTTTGACCCCCGAAATCCAGAAGAGATTGCTCAGAAAATTATTCTTGTGTTAAAAAATAGTGCACTAAAAAATCGTCTGATAAATAATGCGAAAGAATTTGTTAAAGGTTATTCCTGGGAGAGTGTGGCAAAAAGGGTTGAGGAATTTTATTGGCAAAAGTTAGCGTTGTCTACGGTCCATTAAAATATTAAATCAAGTTGATTTTAAACCATTGGTAATAATTTGCAGTCAAAATAGTTAGAAGGAGGTTGTATGAAATTAGCAATACTCGGTCTAACCATAATTATGATGGTTGGGTCTATGGGTTATGCCCAGAAGATGGGACCAATGTGTGAAGAAAAAGAGTTTGAAATGATGTGCCATGAAGACATTGGTTTGACGCCGGAGCAGAAGGCAAAGATTGAGGATATAAACATAAATACAAGAAAGACTATTATTCCGCTCAGGTCTCAAATAGAGCTCAGGCAGATTGATATGGAAAAAGAGATGAAGGCAGAAAACCGAACAAGGA
>JBBILZ010000039.1:0-22929 GCA_037444665.1 Caldifarciminota bacterium | reverse complement strand
ATCTTCAAAGGAATAATCCTTAACACCACACCGATATTTCCCATCTGCTTAAAGATATTCACTCTGAATCGTGCTACACCAGAAATTTCATAAGCCATATCAAATTCAAGATTGGCATCAAATACCTGACGCTGTGCTGGTTTCATCAAACCATATATCAAACTTTCCATATCTTCTCTGGTAATCGGTGGACATTCAGCTCGTTCTAATTCACCTGCTACCCGATATACTGGTGGCTCACCAACCCGGAGATGCAAATCAGAACCTTCTTTTAAAACCAGTTCTTCTAAGAGAACATCAAGTTCAACGCCGGGCATATTTATTTCTGTTGTCTAATAAAGGCACGGAACCCAATAGAGGTATCAGTGATATAATCAAGTAATGCAATCCGTGAAGAACTGATTTTAATTGTATAAGGAATTGTATCTGCAGGAAACAATGAATCCGCATTACTGATATTGAGAATTGTATCTGCAATTGTAGTATCATACAGAGGATCGGTTAGATAATTGATAAGACTATCTATGGATTTTGGTGCACCCTTATAGATTGCGATATCTGTGGTATCAAAACCTGACAGCCGGGCAAAACTGATATAAAGGGTATCATTGGTAATTGAAATAAATTCAGTATCTGGTTTGTGAAAAATCTGGGCAGGTGGAATTTCAACTTTGACTTCTTTGAATATCTCTACTGCCTTGCCATTCAATGAATTTAAGCGGTAAAATACTGTGCTGTTAGGCTGGAGCACAGAATCTGCATCATTGAAATACATTACCGTATCAATAACAACCGTGTCAATCGTCACATAATGTAAAGAATCACCAATACTTCGGTCAATAATCACGGCATCTATTGCGGGTCTTTGATAGACCCAACCCCAGGTAAGATTAACAAAAACCTGAGACTTTTCACCGAGGATACTGGTCTCAACACCAATAACCTCGCTCGTATGTTTGACCCAGCATTCAAGATTAATTTCAAAACCAGATTCACAGGCAATAAATAATAAAAAGAAAACCAATAGCCAGGATAGCTTTTTCATAAGGGCCTCCTTTGTTGTTCAATTTTATAATAATATCTAAATAATTATATTTGTCAATAAGATAAATCTCTGACCACTCCCCACTTTTATTTCTTTTCCCTGTCATTCTGAGGGCACGAAGTGCCCGAAGAATCTCAATGTCTCAAATAATTATGCTGAAAGCTGAAATTCCACTTATTCAACAATTTTGTAATTATATAAACATAAAAATGAGAAGTTTTCACCCGCATTATTCATACTAAATTTACTTAATTTTCAGCAAACATAATACCAGATTTACTTTGCACTTTTATTAGGCCATACAAAAATTTAACACTCTGTTTTTTTTCTTTGTCATTGCGAGGAGCGAAGCGACAAAGCAATCTCATCTGTTATCGCACAGCTCAAGGATTGCCACGCAATGATTCTTGATTGAGGCAAGAACAGGCATTGACTATGAATAATGTGGGTTAGAACCAGAACTAAAAAGGGTTACATAATAGCAGCAAGTAGAAAAGAGCGAGTAGAGAGATTAAAAAGAAAGAATGCTCACTATTTAACGAGCAAGAATTTTTTACTAATCTTCTCATTATTTTGACTGAGGACTAGGAAGTAGACACCACTGGACAGTCCATCATTTTTTCCTCCTTTCCTTAATCTTCGCCGTCTCCATTATATTCCAAAAATATTTTTTTGTAAAGGGGGCTGAGTGACCCCTATCCCGTCAGAGTGTACCTTTCTCAGCCCCCTCCGGAGGGAGTGTTTTATGAAGGTTTCTCCGGCGTTACGAATTTTAATTTCTCTTCAGGTAACTTTAAAAATATCTTTACAACCTCCGGGTCAAACTGTTTACCAGCAAATCTCTTTATTTCATCTATTGCCTGCTCAATTGTAAAACCATCACGGTAGGGCCTCTTTCCAACCATTGCTGAAAATGCATCGCATATTGCAAGCACCTTTGATTCAATGGGAATCTCACTGGACTTCAGTCCCTGGGGATAACCACTTCCATCCAGTCGTTCGTGGTGATAAAGAACCCAGGGAACAATCTTTTCCAGTGCCTTGATAGGTTTTATTATCTCTGCACTCTGGACTGGATGTTTTTTCATAATTAACCATTCTTCTTTACTCAATGAGGCAGGTTTGTTCAGGATTGATTCTGGCACTGCAATCTTTCCCACATCATGTAATAGCCCAGCATACTTAATCAATTCTAAATTTTGGTCCGAGCCATTTATATATTTATAAACTTCAATGGCAAGATTAGCCACCTGCTGGGAATGGCCTCTTGTGCAGGGGTCACGAATCTCAATTGCTTGGACCAGGGCAAGAACTGACTCTCAACATTCTGCTTTGATACGCTCAAATATCTCCATCCGCTCCATTGCAATAACAATCTGCCTTGCTATGCCTTCAACAAATTTTATTTCTTTTTTGTTATATACAATTGCCCGTGAAGAAAATACAAAGAGACAGCCCACAGGCAGACCCCTGAGCACTAATGGCACGCCTACACAGGTTGTAAATCCAGCATTCTTTAAAATAGCAGGAAAACCAAAGTTAGTATCTGCGGAAAGATTAGATAACACATTGGTCTTTCTTTTATCAATAACATTCCAGAAAAAATCATTTTCTTTTGATAAAACTTGATTATGAAAATCCTGAGTCAGGTTGTAATTCGCAAAGACCGAATATGTATGGGTAAATTTATCCAGTGCATAAATTGCAAGGGCATCGCAATTAATCATTTCCGGGATGCGAGATTTTATAGAATTTATCACAGTCTGTGGTGTCAAACTTGTGAGCATTATACGGTCAATCTCCCAGAGTGACTTAAGATGGGCATCGGTCTTTTTGTATTCTATTAAAACCTTTTTACCAAATAAGACCGCCAATAATAAAAATATACTGGTCAAAGTTCCAATGATGGCAGAAATTATTGAAATATTTGAATGAGCAGATAAATTTACTATTCCTGTGAATGCCATTAAAAAAA
Organism: Caldifarciminota bacterium; assembly: GCA_037444665.1. Classification (GTDB taxonomy): domain Bacteria; phylum Hydrothermota; class Tepidihabitantia; order SM23-42; family JAOAFX01; genus JAOAFX01. The sequence continues at coordinate 19,909 of JBBILZ010000039.1, read as the reverse complement.
TTGCAATTGCAATAAATAACCATACAATTTCTTTGTAGTATCTATAATGAATAAACGAAAATACCCCTGCGATTAATTGTATTAAAATAGTTAAAAGAATGATTATAATTATAGCCATAAATAATTCCCCTATGGCTATCCTATCCTGTAACAGGATAGGATAGCCATTTCAGGGGGGATTATTATATCCTCCTTTGCCAGCCCAGTTCCTGGATACTGATTATTCCGTTATAAAATAACCGAACTTTTGTAAAGAGTCCTGCAGACCTTCCAAACCCATTGCTTGTGCGCAGAACAATCATTCTATCGTCCTTGTATGCAATCTCTCCACGGTATTTTGAGCCATCTATCATCTTTATTTCGTATAAATGCACAGGCGCCATAATTGCCCCTTTCTGCAGCACTATTTTATTGGTGGTGGTGGTGGAGGTGGTGGTGGTGAAATACCTTTGACCGTATCTGAATCAGCATAGGCAAGTGCAGGGCTGATAATATCAATTAATGAACCCGTAACCGGGTTATTATTATGCTGGTGCAGGCTCAGACCAAATATGGTCCCGAGCACCAGGATGATGATAACTGTTGATATGATTCTTTTTTTCATCGTAGTCTCCTTTTACATTCTCTATATGCAATTTTCGTGCCAGAAAAAACCCTTGAAATTTCAGGAGTTTTTTTAATTTGCCTTTATAAAATGCGACAATTTGTCGCATAATCCAGCGTCTAAAAAAAGTGGTGTAATTTCATAAAATTTTAGAAGTATAGATGCGACAACCTGTCGCATAATTTTAGTGCTGTAAAAAATGTATGAAATTTATTGTAGTTTTCAACATACCAATGCGACAATTTGCCGCATTGGTATTATTTTATTAAGTTCTTTACCTCAGTCTATCTTTTTGAGTCCATATTTTTTAATGTAACGCTCTATGGTCCTTCTATTTACGCCAAGCCTCTGTGCAGTCTCTTTTATTTTCCAGCCCGTAAGATTGAGCACAGTCAAGACTGCCTCTTTAATCATATCCTTTATTGGTAATATATCCCTTTCCTTTGTAAAGCCTATATGTTTGGGCATTATAATCTCTGATTCAGCGAGCACCACTGCCCTTTCAATGACATTTTGTAGTTCACGCACATTTCCGGGCCAGGGGTACTCTTTTAACATCCTGACCGCCTCTGGTGAAATGCCCTGCACTTTTTTATTCATATCTCTGGATTTCAATTCAAGGAAGAATTGGGCGAGTATTGGGATATCTTCAATTCTTTCCCTTAAACTTGGCACCCTGATGATAAAGATATTTATTCGGAAATAAAGGTCCTTTCTAAATCTTCCTTCTTCAACCTCAATCTCTATATCCTTGTTCGTTGCAAATAAAAATCTGACATCAATATTCCTGGTCTGCGTCTCACCAAGCCTGCGGATAACCTTGTCTTCTACTGCTTCAAGAATCTTTGCCTGGAATGCCGGGCTCGTGTTTGTTATCTCATCAAGGAATACAGTGCCTGCTTCACCCTCTTCTAATAAACCTTTTTTGTCCGCTACCGCACCTGTGAATGCACCCTTTTTATAACCGAAAAGTTCAGATTCAAGCAGGGTCTCAGGAATAGTTCCACAGTTTATACTGACAAATTTCCGGTCCTTTCTTTTACTTTGATAGTGGATCAAGCGCGCAATCATTCCTTTACCAACGCCAGTTTCGCCAGTAATGAGCACAGGTGAATCAGAAGGGCCAATACTATCAACCAATTTATAAACTCCTTTTATTGCCCGTGACTTACCCAGAATGTATCCTTTACCAATCTCCATTATTATTCCATCCCTCACCTGTATTAATTCCTGGACCAATCTTCTATATGCCTTTGCTCTATCAATGACCGAAGCAAGAAATTTGGCAGTGGTTAAAAGAAAGTCCCGGTCCTGTTCTCCAAATATAGAGCCGAGCATCTTTGAATCAAGATATATCGCACCAACAACATTATCACTGATGAGAAGAGGCATACAAAGGATTGAGCGAATCTGATTTAGGACCACACTCTTTTTTATATTAAAATCAGGGTCTTCAAGTGCATTGGGCACAAAGACTATCTTACCCTTTTTTATCTCCTCAATTGCAGTCTTTGACAATTCACTGGCATCCTTTATTGTCCGTTTATCTAAATTCCTTCCTGCAATCAATTCCATTTTATCATCTGCCTTTAAAAATAGTGCGCCCCTTTCAGCACCAGTAGCCTTTATTACTAAATCAAGGATATATTCAGCAAGATTCTCATCACCAAGATTCTTGTGGATTATCTCTGCAAGTCGTGAAAATATCTCAAGGTACTGGCTTGAAACACCCCTTTTTGAGAGTCTTTCAATGATTAATGGATATATTTTTAATTTTAGTTGTTGAATCCTTTGCACTTCATATTTTGCATTGATTGACAATACAAGATTTTCCAGTATATCACTCTCCTTTGCAATATTGTTCAACATATCCAGTTCAATATCCATATCAACCATTGCTTCAAAATAAATTCTCTTGAGCAGTGCATAATAATAATTATAGCCCTTTTGTTTTAAGCTATTCAGAACATCAGTTATATCAATCGTCTTTGTCTGATTTGACCTTAACCTGCTCAACTGGATTAAGACTTCAGCAATGGATGATTCAAGATAAGTTCTATATCCAATGTCTTTTGCTCTTTGTGCATAATGGATTGCCTTTTCATAATCAGAGTTCTGATAAAATATCATACTTGCACTGAGATATGCCTCCACTATTGTCAATTGGCTCGGTTTCTCTTTTTCTAATTGCACAAGGTAGTTATTAATTATCTGTCTTGCTCGCTCTTTTTTGTCCATAAACAAATATAACATACCAGTGCCAATATTATATAATACCTCATCATTATTCTTAATCTTCTGTTCAAAAACCTGCTCTGCCTTATTAAAATCACCCATCTTTATATAGACCATTGCAATATTATAATTTGCATATACTGCATCAGGCTCAATCTCAAGGCATTTACAATAGTATTCAATTGCCTTTTCAAAGTTTCCTGACTCTTCATATAGACTTGCGAGACTCATAAATATAGAGTTATGGCTCGGTTTGTTATCGGTCTTCTGTGCCTTTGTAAGTGCATCTTCATAAATATCTATTACAGTTTTCAAGTTTTCCTTATGCATCAGGAGCAACCCCTTATTTATCAATGCATTCACAAGTGCATCATCATTTTTTAATTGTTCAAACCCTGTTATCGCCGTTTCAATTGCGTTTAAGCCTGTATCAATATCACTGGTCTGGATAGCAAAAGAACTCAAGAGGTTTGCTGCGTATGTTAGTTGTTTATTCAGTTTATGTGTCTCACAGAAACGAATCAAACTTTCACAGAGCCCTTTGCCCTTCTCAATCTCGTTCTTGAACCAGGCAAGGCTCGCTGAATAATAGAGTGCCTCTGCTTCTGATTCATAATCTTTTGCCTCCTGTGATAAGATTAAAGACTCTTTTAAAAGGTTTTCTGCACTATCAAAATCTTTGAGCTGTGCCATTGAATATGCGAGCCGATTAATGTTCTCAAGATATTCCCTGGTCTTCTTATTTTTAATCCTCTTCAGTGCTTCCTGAAGATATTGGATGGCAAGTTTATGCTCACCTGTAGTAGAATAGACCTTACCCAGACCTGACAGACCTTTAATCTTTAATACACCATCTGCCTTTTTAATCACATCACTGTAATATTCAATCGCCTGCGCATACTTGCCGCTCTTATAATATAGGTCAGCAATGGTCAATAAAAATTCAGGATAATGTGCAGGTTCAAAATCCTTTGCACGGTCAATTATCTTTATGTAGTATGCTATTGCATTATTAAAGTCCCTGGCAATCTCAGCCTCATTTGCAGACATAAGAAAATATCTGAATGCCCTTTCTTTATCATTGACCCGTTCACATAGATGTGCAATCACTGGATAATAATGTTTGTGCAATGGCGCAGTCTGTTCAAGTGTATGAATAATCTTTTCACTGACCTTCTCTATCTCTCCCCTTTCTACCTTCTGCTCAAGGAGCATTTTTAATATCTTATTTGAAAGGCTGAAGAACCTCTTTCCTCCAATATGCTCTTCCCGTATCAGACCGAGTATCTTCAATATTTCCAGTTCAACATCTGGTGACGATGAAATGATGCCCTGAATAGTGCCCAGTTCTAATAAACAATCTGTCAGTGTGAGGATTTCTAAAAGTTCTATCTCTTTTTGATTCAATCCCTCTAATCTTCTATTTATAGCCTCCTCTATTTTCTCAGGAATTACAATGCCCTCCAGTTTATCTGCGTTTATCTCCCATCTGTTTACAATATAATATAATACACCCTGACTACAGAGAGTCTTTAAAATCTCTGTTATGAACAAGGGATTGCCACCACTATGTTTATGTAACCAATCAACAAACCAGTTCAGGTCTTTATCCCCTTTTATATTGAACTGGAAAAATGTCTTCTCAATCAATTCTTTAATTTCATCTTTTGAAAAAGGATTTAAAAATAACTCAAAAAAATTTAAATCTTTTATTCTCGGGTCAGGCTTGCCCGCACCGATTAAAGATATTGATGTTTTCTGCAAACAGTGTCCAAGATAACGGAATAGACCGAGGTCGTAATCACTCAGATTATCAAGGTCATCAACCATCATAACAAAATTTTTGTTTCTGCCATATTGGAGGACCTGTTCTGTAATCTCGGCATAGACCTGGTACCTGTCCTCTTTTTGAGAAAGGTCCAGGTCCGGGCAATCAATATAATTGCACAATGAAGTATGAAATGGTGTTTCACCTGTAAAAAAGAAGACTTCATAATCCCTGAATATAAACTCATATGTCAATTCCTTTAATAAACGGGTCTTACCTGAACCCATATCACCGCTCACAACCACGGTCCCGGCTCTTAGATTTAATAGATTTTCCATAAACTCAGGACTCTTCACAAAACTGGTAATGGGCAATTGGACCTGATAATAAGGTACCTCAATCAGTTTTTTGGGAAGATACCGTGTGAAGGTTTCATATAAAAAGGGAACCGCAGGTCGCACTGATGGCTCATCAGAGAGTAACATTTTGATAATATTATTTATCTCAGCCGGAATATTGATGATATCTTTGTATGGTTTGACCGGCCTATTTCCTGATAATACTTCATAGATTATCACACCAAGCGAATATAGGTCACTACGCTGGTCAATACCAATCCCCTTTAGTACCTCAGGGGCAATGTATCCAATAGTGCCATACTCTTTTATTCTACTCGTTGAGATGCCGGCAAAACCAAAATCAATAATAACACATTTTTTCTGCTCTGCATCATAAAGTATATGCTCTGGTTTCAGGTCACAATGAATAAAGTTTTTATTATGGAATGCACCTATACCATTGAGCACCTGAATAATTGCAAGAATAAATTCTTGATTGAATTCGTGAAAACATTTATTTATCGGTTTTCCTTTCACATATTCAAGTGTAAAGAATGCCCTTCCCTGCTTGGTTGTTCCATAGTCTTCAACCCGAACAATATTGGGATGTTTAAATTTCGCAAGGATTTGAAATTCACGGCTGACAAGTTCGTTAAATTCCTTTGTGTTCTCACGGGAAATTTTTATAATTAAATCATTACCCTTTTTATCCTGTGCTTCATATACTATGGCATAATTGCCTATCTCCAGTCTTGTTTTTAATTTATAACCCGGGATTTGCACGCTCGGTTTAGCCACAATAAAATAGTCTATCCCTTTTTTCCATTTTGTCAATAAAAAGAAATCCTGAATACAGTGGTGGTCAAACCCTGGGTCCTTTCCAACTTCACAGTCTGTTTAATATTGTCAATATTATTGTAGTTGCCTCATTTATGAGGCTTTCTATTTTTTGTAGGGACAACCCCCTGAATCAACCCTGGCCTGGCGCCAGGCCAGGGTTCAGGGTAAGCTCTTGTGGTTGTCCGAAAACATTTTTGGACAGGGGCAAGCCCTGTCCCTACAGAGAAAAAAATTTTGTTTATGCCCGATAAATCGGGCAACTACATTTTCAGAATCTTTATAAAATCGGCAAGTGCCTCCTGCCAGCTCCTCATCTTTTTGTCAAACAAAAATTCATAATTTTTTGAACCGAGCACAGCAAATCCCGGACGGGGTGCAGGAAGATTAAGTTCTTCGGTCTTTACTGGAATTAATTCTGTATTAAATTTCATCAACTCCTTTGCCTTGAGCATAAAATCGAGCCACGTGCCTGAACCTGCATTAGTAATATGATAGGTGCCATAGTTTTCTGATTTAATAATCAAAAAGATTGCCTCAGCAAGGTCTTCTACATAAGTAAAAGAACCCATCTGGTCACAGATAACGCTTATTGAATGTGGCTTATCTTTCTGTTGAAGAAATCTACTGGCAAAAGTTTTAGAATTTTTGCCAAAGAGCCAGGCAGTCCGCACAATAAAATAACGTTGATAGATTTCTTTTATATATTTTTCACCAAGATATTTTGTTTTTCCATACTCACTAAGCGGTCTCGGTTCAGCAAATTCAAAATATGGCTCTTCAGTATTTCCATCAAATACAAAGTTTGTGCTTGTATACAAAAGTTTGGCATTAACTTTGTGGGCAACTGTGGCAATACCAAGGGTTGCCAGACAATTGGTGCGTAGTGCCAGTTCAGGGTTTCTTTCGCATTCATCCACATCACTGATTGCGGCAAAGTGAAGTATGACATCGGGTCGGTAATTCAATATTGCTTCGTTCAATTTTCGGTAATCTGTAATATCAAATTGGGGCAGGTCAATGCCAAAAAAATTTACATTTTTCTTTCTCAATATGTGTTGCATTGCCAGACCAAGGCATCCCTGGGCGCCAGTGATAAAAACCTTCATTAGTTAATCATTATACTTGAATTTATTATGAAGTCAAGCAATCTTGACCAAAACAAAAAGATGGTTATTGGTTATTAGGTGAGGATACTCGTAAAGACCCAAATATTTCAGGTATTGACTGAAGACATAATCAGAATATAATCTCTACAAAGGAGTTTTTATGGGAACATATATTTTAGCAACAAAACTTTCACCTGAACTGACCAAAGATGTCAAAAAAAGAGCAGAGATTGGAAGGCAATGGATGGAAAGGGTAAAAAAAGATTGCCCTGAAGTAAAATTCCTTGCCCATTATGCACTCCTGGGTCCTTATGATTTTCTGGATATTTATGAAGCACCAAATGAAGAGACCGCAGCCAAAGTTTCAATGATAAGCCTCTCTGGTGGTGCAGTATCTGCTGAATCCTGGACCGCAATCCCATACAAAAAGTTTTTAGAATTGATCAAAGACCTTTAAACCAAATGGAAGACCTGGTCTGTGTTCTGAGATGCAAGGGCGGCACAAATGCCCATAACCTTTATGTGTATCAAGGACCAAAAGATTGCTGGTTAAATTATACACTTTTTAATGGCAACAAAGCGTGTAGATTTGGCTGCCTTGGAGATGGACACTGCGTTAAGGTCTGCCCGCTCAATGCCATTACAATGGGCAAAGACCATCTACCAATTATTGACGCGGATAAATGTAATGGTTGTGGTATTTGTGTAAAAGAATGTCCAAGAAATGTTCTGGAATTAATCCCTCGTGCCCAGTTAATCTATCTCGGTTGTAAATCCCTTGATAAAGAAGATCTCGTTAAATCAATTTGTAAATTTGGTTGCACTGGCTGTGGCATCTGTGTTGATGTCTGCCCCTATGAAGGTGCGATTAGAATAGAAAATAATCTACCCATTATAAATTATGAAAAATGTAATTCCTGTGGCATCTGTTTTCATAAATGTCCTGTTAATTGTTTTGTTGACCGTGCCATTGCAAGACCTTATGGCATTATTTCGCTGAAATGTGATGGCTGTGGTGAATGTGTTAAAGTCTGCCAGTTTGATGCAATAGAAGGAAAATTAAATAATCGCCATATCATTATCAAAGAAAAGTGTATTGGCTGTGGTAGATGTTTTGAAGTCTGTCCAATAAGGGCAATTACTATGGTCGGTGCCCTGGGTTATACAAAAGTCGCATAAAATTTATAAAAGGAAAAAAATATGATAATTGAATATGCCAATTCAAATCTAAAGCAAGCAGAAATTGTGCTCATTGGCTTTCCGTTTGACCGAACTTCTTCATTTATTCCTGGTTCTCGGTTCGGTCCCAGGTATATAAGAATGTGCACTGAAAATATTGAATGGTTTTCACCTTATCAGAATCGCACACTTGAGTCATTAAAGATTGCTGACCTTGGTGATTATGAATTTCATACTGAAAATCAAATTAAGGAGATGGAACAAAAGGCATTTGAATTATATAAAAAGGGAAAGACTACAATATTCCTTGGTGGTGAGCATACCATATCTTTTCCTATAATTAAAGGTATCAGCCGTGTTATAAAAAAATTTTCTGTTATACATTTTGATGCCCATGCAGACTTAAGAGATGATTATCATGGTGAAAAGATATCTCATGCAACAGCAATAAAAAGGGTAAGTGAAGTTGTTGGCTTAAAAAATATTTATCAATTCGGTATTCGCTCTGGCACAGAGCAGGAGTTTGGACTAAATAAAAACCTGTTCCGCTTTAGCGCATTTCAACCCCTCAAAAAGATTATTAATAAGATTCCTGACCCGATATATATTACCATTGATGTAGATGTCATTGACCCGTCTGCATTGCCTGCAGTTGCCACACCTGAGCCAAATGGTATTACTTTTAAAGAGCTGATAGATTCACTCTTGTTATTAAGAAACCGAAAGATTATTGGTGCTGATATTGTAGAATACAATCCTCTCGCAACATCACCCTGGGCATCAGGTTCACTCGTCGCTGATATTTTGAGAGAAATGGTTTTAGTAGTATGTAGTAGGTAGTAAGTAGTAAAAAAGGAGAGTTATGAAATACATAAATTTTAAGTTTAACTGGCACAAACTCATTCTAATCCTGATTCTCGGAGCAAGTTCTATATTCAGCCAATCTTTTCAGAACATTGAAAACAAAGAGGTGTTCTATCCTGAACCGGTAAGGGCAGAGTCTACCCATTCATACGATGTATTACACTATTTAATAAAACTTAACCTGCCAATGACATCACGCTATCTTGCCGGCACAGTAACCATTGCAATGCGTAGTAATATGTATAACTTAACTCAGATAGACCTTTATCTGGCAGGATTGAATGTTGATTCAATCAAGGTTGATGCTATTCCTGCCACTTATAATCACATTGCTGATACCCTGCTCATAAATCTACCTCAAAGTTACAATCAGGGTGACTCATTCAATGTAATGGTAGGATACAGTGGAACTGCATCAGGCACTATGGGCTATCTCTGGTATCAAAGTCTTCATCCAATCTCATATACCCTGGGTTGTCCTTTCGCAGAAAAACGCTGGTTTCCTTGTTATGATAGATTATGGGACAAAGCAGATTATGGTGTTGAGTTTTATATCACAGTGCCTGACTCATTCACAGTCTGTGCTACTGGCGAATATCTTGGTAAGACTGTTAATCAGGGCTTTGCTACATACCACTGGAAGCATAATTATCCAATATCACCTTATCTCATCCATTTTGCCTCAAGTATTTATAATACTTATTCAAATTGGTATTATCCTGCACCAGGTGAAAGTATTGAGGTAAAATATTACTTCTGGCCACAGGATTCAATCTATGCACCAACTGCGTTCTCTTTAACTACTGATATGCTCTATTTTTATGACTCTCTATTTGGTGATTATCCATTTGAAAGATATGGAATGGATGTGGTAAATCCATTTACCTATGGTGGGATGGAACATCAAACAATGAGCACAATCCATAGACAATGGCTCATTTCCAATGATTATTATGGTATGGCACATGAACTCTCCCATCAGTGGTGGGGTGATATGGTGACCTGTTTTGGCTGGCAAAATGTATGGCTCAATGAAGGATTTGCCACATACTGCGATGCACTCTATCTGGAGAGAAGGGAAGGGCATAATGCCTTCATTAATCTAATGCTCTCAAGATTGAGTGCATACTTTGGCGCGGAAAACTCAAACCCACATCCAATTTACAACCCACCTTCAAATCTTATCTTCGCCTGGGGACACAGTTATTGTAAGGGCTCATGGATACTACATATGATTCGCTATCTCTGTGGAAGTGATAGTGTATGGCTCAATCTATTATCAACTTATCGCGATTCATTTGCCTATGCCAGTGCATCTACTGATGACCTGAACCGAATAATGAATCAAGTTCTCAATAACAACTATGACTGGTTTTTTGATGAATATGTTTATAGTATGGGCTATCCAAAATATAGTGTGCTCTGGGGAAAATTGTATGAGACACCAAACTGGCGATTAAGCCTTGATATTTCGCAGATTCAAACTATTGGACCCTCAGTATTCCATATTCCCCTGCCTGTCCGCATAAATTTTTCTAATAGTGATACAAATGTGGTATTGCCAATAAATCAAACACCACAGCATTTTGAATATCTGCTCAGCCAGGAGCCAATGAGCATTGTAGTAGACCCCGACCACTGGATAATACAAATGAACACGGTTACCGGTGTTATGGAGAAACACACGAACCATTATATTAATGGCTTGAGCATTCCTACAATTCATAAAACAATAAAATTGGAATTTTCACAACCAAGGGATGTGAAGATTTACGATGTCACGGGCAGATGTGTTTTGAAAAAAATTACTGATAAATTAAATTATACACCTGCCTGTGCAGGAATCTATTATATCAACATTGATAAAGTTTTTAGAAAACTGATTGTTGTCAGATAGGAATTTCTGTTATTTCAGTTTCTGGGCAGTAGAAACACCCGTACGGAATGCCTTGATATTTAATTCTTCAGTTCCTTTTGGAACGCGCGAAAGTATTGTTGATTCTACTGCTTCCTTTGATACTACACCAGTAAGTTCGGTTATCATACCCAGTGCAACAATATTTGCCACAAGAGTCTTACCCACTTCTTTCTCGGCAATCTCAGTAATAGGAACTGAATAAATCTTATATTTTCCCTGGGGGCAATTAGTTACATAAGATGAATCTACGAGCACGATTCCATTCTCTTTTACATCACGCAGATATTTATCACATGCCTCCTGGGTAAAGGCAAGTAAAAAATCTATATTCACTGCCTTAGGATAATCAATGTCCTCATCACTGATTATAACCTCGGACCGGCTTGAACCTCCCCTTGCCTCAGGTCCATAGGATTGACTCTGGGTGGCATTCTTGCCATCATAGATTGCTGCTGCCTCAGCAAGAATCTTGCCTGCAAGAATCAATCCCTGACCTCCAGAGCCACTCAATCTAAATTCATAGCGGAAGGACACAGTGCCTCCTTTAATGTAATTTCATAAATTGCTAATTGGTTTTTTTTTCTCACAAACCCTTTCTACTAATTTCTGATACTCTTCACAGAATTCCGGTCGCACAATATCATGGAGCACACCGATAGTAATCTTACCTTTTCTTTCTTCCTCAGACAGCTTTCTTGCAGTCTCTACTGGGATACTGTTCTCTTTGTAAAATTTGAGCATATCCACTGCATTACCCAGACGATTGGGACGACCATAATATGTTGGGCAGGGCGACAATACTTCAATTAAAGAAAATCCTTTTTTCTGCAATGCCTTTTCAATAAGTTTATCAAGTTGTGTAGCATGATAACAGGTTGAACGGGCAACAAATGATGCACCTGCAGCAATAGCGAGGTTGGAAATATCAAAATCCGGCTCAGCACTACCATAGGGTGCGGTGCTCGCCTTTTTTCCGAAAGGGGTGGTGGGAGATACCTGACCACCGGTCATACCATAGATGTGGTTATTATAAAGAAGCACCGTCATATCAAGATTCCTTCTTGCTGCGTGGATAAAATGATTCCCACCAATCGCTGTAGCATCACCATCACCCGTAACAACAATGACCTTTAGTTTCGGTTTGGCAAGTTTCAAACCTGTGGCAAAGGCAATTGCCCTGCCATGATGGGTATGAAGGGTATTGAAATCCATATAGCCGGGTGTTCGGGAAGAGCAACCAATACCCGATACAATTGCAACATCATCTTTTTGAATCTTTGCCCGGTCAATCGCCCTGAGCATTGCCTTCATTATAATACCACAGCCACAACCAGTGCACCAGATGTGAGGGAATTTATCAAGCCTTAAATATTTTTTATAAGGAAACATTTTTTATCTGCTCCAGTATCTCTCCGGGTGTGAGAGGACTACCATCAACCCTATTCACTTTTACAGATTCTTTTCTTGTTGCACAGTCAACCTCATGGGCAACCTGTCCTAAATTCATTTCCGGGACAATAAATTTTTTGATATGATTTGAAAATTCTGAAAGTGCCTGATATGGAAATGGCCAGAGCACAAATATCTGAAATAGACCAACTTTGATACCCATCGTCCTTGCCTCACGCATTGCCCTTTTTGCAGAACGGGCACTTGAACCATAGGAAACAAGACAGATATCTGCATCATCAAGAAATTCTGTTTTATATGCAATTATCTCATTTTTATATCTTTCAATCTTACGGTTTATTCTACGATACAGGGCATCAATCTTCTTCGGGTCGTTAGTAGGAAAACCTGTTTCATCGTGGCTCAAACCTGTAACATTGAACCGATAGCCAGTCCCATAATGGGCAATCGGTGGAATGTCTGATTCTGTAAATTTGTAGGGAACGAACTTTTCCGGAGGGTCGATCGTAAGAAATCTATTAACAATCTCAATCTCATTTTTATCAGGAACAATAACCTTTTCATTAAGATGCGCCACAATCTCATCTAATAAAATAATTGCGGGAACCCGATATCTTTCCGAAAAGTTAAATGCCTTGATTGTCCATTCATAAGTATCCTGAACCGTGGCTGGTGAAACCGCAATGACCGGATGGTCACCATGGGTTCCCCACCTTGCCTGCATTACATCTGCCTGGGATGGTAGTGTTGGCAAACCGGTGCTCGGTCCTCCACGCTGAACATTGACCACGACCACCGGAACTTCAGCCATTGATGCATAACCTATATTTTCCTGCATTAAAGAGAACCCCGGACCACTCGTTGCGGTCATTGATTTTAAACCAGCTAAAGAAGCACCAATTAAAGCACCCATTGAGGCAATCTCGTCCTCCATCTGGATAAATACACCACCAATCTCTGGTAATCTTTTTGACAGTATCTCAGCAATTTCAGATGAAGGCGTAATTGGATAACCAGCAAAGAAACGCATGCCAGCAATAATCGCAGCCTCAGCACAGGCTTCATTGCCCGTCATTATCTTTATTCTCTTATGCTCTGAGTCTTTCATAATATCGTCTGCTCACTTGATTCCCTGATTCCCTGCTCCCCTGATACCCTGATATCCTGATATCCTCATATCTTCTCAACCTCAATTGCAAAATCAGGACAATAGATTTCACATAATTGGCACCCGGTGCAGGCTTCAGGATTTGCAACCTTTGCCTTTGCCTTTTCCATAATCAGTACTTTTTTAGGGCAGAAGGCAACACAGATTTCGCATCCCTTACACCAGGTTTCATTAATTTTCACTAAAAATTTTTGGGTGGAAACTGACATATATGGGCTATTATATTCAAAAAATGAACTGTGTCAAGGAAAATTTCATTAGCATTGTGTGTTGAACCTTGAACTAAATCAGAATTTGAATAAAATAAACTATGGACGAAATATTAAATTTTGATTATAGAATCGCTTATTCAATCCAGCTCTTTAATTGGGGAAATTAAAAACGGATAAAGCATCTATGATTAATGTGATAATTTTCAGAGTAACTTAATGCCAGAAATTCAGTCTTTATATACAGAAGGAGAGATTAATGACAACGAGTTTAATAAACTTCTTATTGAGGCTAAGAATGGAAACCTTGAGGCATTTGACAAAATGTGTCGGAGCGTCTATGTTAAGGTATATCACTATCTGTATTACCGTGTTAGAAACAAAGACGATGCAGAAGACCTAACGAGCGAGGTAATGATAAAAATGGTCAAGGCGCTAAAAAAACAACACGGCAATTTTATTGCCTGGATTTACAGAATTGCAAGGAATACATTGATTGATTATTATCGTAAAGAGAAGACAAAAGAAGAGATAAGTTATGAAAATCTTTCTCAGGAAATACCTGCAGAAGAGGAACCTAAAGAAATTTTAAGGATTGATAGATTGAAAGAAGCAATAGGTCATTTGACAAAAGAGCAGGCAGATGTGATAACATTAAAATTTATTCAGGAATATGATAATGCTGAAATAGCAAGAATAATGGGTAAGTCAGTTGGTGCAGTTAAGGTTCTACAATACCGGGCATTAAAGGCATTAAGGGATTATTTCAGGAAAAATGGTTATGAAATTAAAGATTGAGGATATTCTGGACAGAGCAATTGAACAGATCAGGCAAGGTAAGGATATTGAAGAAATTTTAAAAGAATATCCTGATTATGCTGAAGAACTCAGTGCCCTTTTATTGATTGCCAGGCGGATGAATAAAATGCCCAGACCTCTGCCTGAACAGGACTCAATTGCCCGGGCAATCATCCAGGCAAAAACGATATATGAAAAAGAGGAAAAACTACCATTCTTTAAAAGGTTCTTCGTTTTTCAACCCACATTCATACGTGCCTTTGCAATTGTATTATTAATTATTGCTATTATTGGTGGTGGTCTTTCAATCAGTGCCCGGAGTATGCCCGGTGAACTATTATACCCGGTCAAAAGATTTTCAGAAAAAATCTATTATGCACTGACCATTGAAAAAGAAGGCAGGGTAGAACTCCATATCAAATTTGCTGACCGCCGGGCAGGTGAATTGAGTTATACCTTCAACCGAGATAAAAAAGTTGATGAAAGATTGCTCAATTCAATGCTTGAGCAGACTGAGCGTGCGTATCGCTTAATTGAATCAGTGTATGAAGAAAAGGCATTCAAACTTTATAAGCACATTGCGGATATAAACGATGCCCAGATAAAAATCCTCAAAGATATCAAAACTATCGCCTGTGCTTGTGATACAGTTTTAATAAATCGGGCACTGGATATCTGCCAGAAGCGTTGCCAGTGTCTTGAAAATAGACTGAAAAGTGGCGATAAGGTCTCACCCTGTCCGGAATGTGGTGATTCCTGCACCTGCTGGTAGATTGTATTCTATAGTTACCACTTAACCAAATTGCCGATACAGGCAACAAAACCGTCCAACGATAAACGACTCATTCGGGTTTTTTATATCTCTGTTGTAGCATCCAGTTTCAACTGGATGGAAAAAGTTCTGGACGAATTTTTTTGGAGTTAAGGCGTTCGCCTTTTATCAAAAATCGTCCATCTAAAGTCCATCCTGATGAAAATCAGGGAGAAGATTAGGGATGTTCGTAACCATTCTGGCATAATTCCGTCTTTATTATTGATGGTAAGAAACTTAATGTTATTTGTCTTGACTATAAATATTTCTTTTGCCGAATCACTGGGTTTGAATGACCTGATTGACTCTGCATTTACCAATAATCCTGAAATCAGTGCGGCAAAATCAAGGTATGAAGCAGCATTAAAAAGAACCCCATTAATGCGATATCTACCCGCCCCCTGGCTCGCAGTAGAATTTGGTATGGATATGGAGATGTATTCAATCACCCAGGAGATTCCATTTCCCACAAAATTGAGTTATAGAACAAGGTATGCCCGAACTGAAGCAGAAGAAATTTTTGCAGATTATTATTCAGTGGTAAATCGTGTGATTAAAGAGATTAAGGAAAATTATGCTCAATTGTATCTTGTTCAAAAAGAATTGGAGATATTGGAAAAACAAAAAAAGATTCTTGAACAACTCTCAATAATTGCTAACCACAATTATCGTCTAAACCGTGTTACACAGGTAGATGTTATCCATACCCAGACTGTGCTGGTAAAACTTGATAATGAAATCCAGGACTTGAAGAATGAAAAGATTGTTTTAATAACCGCATTGAATAGACTCATCAATCGCCCGATTGATAAAGAATTTGAGATTCAACTGCAATCACTGGTCAAACCATTTATACCAGGGATTGATTCACTCTATCAACTGGCAAGAAGTCATAGTTCACTGCTAAAATCTTACCAATGGAAAGAAGATAAGGCAAAGATAAACCTTACTCTTGCAAGGCAGGAATATCTGCCCGATTTTATGATAAGGTATGGATTAGAAAGAATGGAATTTGAAAATTATAAAATAATGTTTGGTTTGACCATACCCCTCTGGTTCTGGTCTAAACAAAAGAGTATGGTAGCAGAAATGGACCAAGAATTAAAAATGGCAGAAAAAGAATATAATGTAATGGAGAATGAGATTATGAATCGGATAAAAGAATTGAGTATAATGCTGGAAAACAATAAAAGAAAAATCAGACTCTATGAAACTTCAATCATCCCTAATTTTGAATCCGCACTTGTGTCAGCGATGGCTGCCTATGAAATAAACAGAGTTGATATTATGACTGTGCTTGAAACACAGAAGATGCTCTTTGAAGAGAAGATAGAACTTCAAAGAACATTGCTTAATTATGCTATAACCATTGCGGAACTGGAAGAAATTACGGGTATAAATTTTCTGCCCGAGTAATCCATCTCTTTTAGTCTTTCTGGTTTCTTTCGCTTATTACACCTATTACCTACTACATACTACTTACTACCTACTGTCTTTTTAACGAGAACTCTCGCCTTTTTAAGGCGGGCTACTTACTCATCTTCTCCTATCCACGCAACCACTCAACTTCAAATCCACATATTCTCCCATCCCTGAGAGCCCTTGATCCTGCATTATTCATATTCAATGTCATTGCGAGCCCTTGCCGAAGGCAAGGGCGTGGCAATCCCTGAACTGTGCAATAACAGATGAGATTGCTTCGTCGCTTCGCTCCTCGCAATGACAAAAAGAAAAAAAACAGAGTGTCAAAAATTTTTCTTGCTGAAAAGTGCTGTGGAATCGCTCTGGGACTGCACCGGAGCGAATTTAGCCAAAAATAGTATGAATAATCCGGGTGATAACCCTTGTTTACGATACGGGCAGCAAACCTGTAAAATGATAAACGAAGCCCTGGAAAACCTATGTGCTAAGACTCAACCGTAACTATTTTGCCATTCTTGCGTCTTTATTGTTGATGGAGGTCATAATGAAAAGCATTAGATACATCTATGCGGTTTTATTCTCTCTTTTGATCGCCGTGATACTTTTAGTCGCCTGCGCCAATAATGGAAAGACAAAGATTCCTGTCTCTGATATTGGCAAGGAGGTAATCTGCCCGGTCACTGGTGAAAAATTCAAAATTACAAAACATACACCATTTGTGGACTACCAGGGAAAGAGATATTATTTCTGCTGCCCAGGATGTGATAAACAATTCCTTAAAGAACCACAAAAGTATTTAAAGGAGAGTCCACCAGATACAATAAAAGAACATCTGAAACAAGTCCAGAGTGAGAGTTCTAAGGTCCAGGGTGATACTACAGAAATTATTTATTATACCTGTTCAATGCACCCCTCGGTTCGTTCGGATAAGCCCGGTAAATGCCCTATCTGTGGTATGGAATTGATACCAGTTTATAAAGGGAGTGAAAATCGTATTGTAGTTGATAAAGAGAAATTGGCATTGATGGGCATAAAGACCACACCTGTTGAAAAGAGACAATTGGTGAAAAAGGTGCAGTTGCCGGCAAGGATTAGCAAGGATGAGGAGTTGTATCTGCTCCAGCAGGAACTTGTTTCTGCTCGACAGGGAAACAGTGAACTACTTGATGCGACAATCTTAAAATTGAAGTTGTTAGGTTTCTCTCAGGAGACAATAGAGCAAATGATTGCTCAAAAGACCATAGATAAATCTCTGCTCATTCCTAATCCCCATCGTGCCTGGCTAATTGCTGAGTTATATGAACAGGATATTCCACTTGTGAAGCCAGGGGTAAAGGCGAATATAAAATTTTCTGCGTATCCAGATAAAGAAATCTCAGGTATTGTTATGGCGATTGAACCACAGATTAATCCCCAGACCCGGAGTGCAAAGGCGCGCATAATTATCAACTATCCCGGGGTAAATCTTTTTTCTGAGATGTATGGTGAAGCCATCATTGAGATTGTGTTGGGAAAAATTTTATCAATTCCATATTCTTCATTGATTGATACAGGAAAGAGAAAGGTTGTCTATGTGGAAAAGAGCCCGGGAACTTATGAAATAAGAAATGTCACCTCGGGCATTGAGACCGATGAATATGTCCAGGTGCTAAGCGGATTAAAAGAAGGCGAGATGGTTGTAGCAGAAGGGAATTTTTTGCTTGATTCACAGACAACACTTGCTGGTGGACAATCATTGTTATACGGCTCTGCCCAGGAGATTAAAGAAAGTGATAAAGTGCGCACACCACATAATCACTAAAAATTGATAGCATATTTTATCAATTGGTGCCTCAATAATAGATTCCTCGTTCTGGTGATTACAATGATTGTAGTAATCACCGGCTTTGAGGCAATAAAAAATATCCCAGTTGATGCAATCCCGGATATTGGTGAGAACCAGCAGATTGTTTTTGTGGACTGGCCCGGAAGGGATGCACTCACAATTGAAGATCAAATCACCTATCCATTATCAACAAAACTCCAGGGTATCCCGGGTGTCAAGACCATAAGGGCTTCAAGCGAGTTTGGTTTTTCAATGGTCTATGTTGTGTTCAAGGATAACATAGACTTCTACTGGGCACGCACCAGGCTCATTGAAAAACTACAGGAGGCATCAAAGATTCTTCCACAGGGTGTAACCCCGTCATTAGGTCCTGATGCTACAGGCCTTGGTCAGGTCTTCTGGTATACAGTAGAAGGCGATGGTTATTCACTTGCCCAGCTCCGTTCAATCCAGGATTTCTATATCAAGTACCAGTTACAATCTGTAGAAGGTGTCTCTGAAGTTGCCTCGGTTGGTGGTTTTGTAAAACAATATCAGATAGATGTGGACCCCAATAAACTTGCAACTTATGGAATAAGATTCTCAGATGTCTTTAATGCCGTAAGAAATTCAAACATTGATGTTGGTGCAAAGGTCATTGAGCGGGGTGGGATTGAATACATTATTCGGGGAAAGGGCTTTATCCGTTCAGTTGAGGACTTAAAAAATATTAGTGTGGGTGTAAAAGACGGCACACCAGTATATTTAAAAAACATTGCGCGTATAAGCATTGGACCTGAATTCCGGCGTGGGGCACTTGATAAGGCAGGAAAAGAGGTTGTTGGTGGGGTAGTCATTGTCCGATATAAAGAGAATCCTTTAAAGGTGATAAAGAAAGTAAAAGAGAAGATAATAGAATTGAGCCCGGGCTTGCCTCCGGGTGTGAAGATTGTGCCATTCTATGACCGAACCGAACTTGTCAATCGGGTGATCGAGACACTCAAAGAGACATTGATACAAGAGATAATCTTCTGTATTATTGTTGTAATACTCCTGCTTGGCCATCTTCGTTCTGCCTTTGTTATTTCTCTCGGCTTACCAGTTGCGGTTCTCATTTCTTTTATTGTTATGTATATTTTAAAAATAGATTCAAACATAATGTCCTTGGGTGGCATCGCTATTGCCATTGGCACACTCGTGGATGCAGGTATTGTAATGACCGAGAATATCCATCGCCATTCGGTTATTTATAAAGATAAAAACAGATTTGATTTATTACGCGATGCTGCCAAAGAAGTAGGTCCGGCAATTGTTACGGGAATCCTGAGCACCATCATCTCATTCATACCGGTCTTTGCCCTTCAAGGACAGGAAGGCAAGTTATTCAAACCGCTTGCCTATACCAAAACATTTGCCCTTGGTGCATCAATCATTG
>JBBILZ010000038.1:0-25629 GCA_037444665.1 Caldifarciminota bacterium | reverse complement strand
GGGGGATGGCAAGGTGCACCTGTGAGCCCGTCGGATACATGGTATCCAGTTAATTCGCCTTTTGTATACCTACGGTATACAAAAGGCATAAGCTTGATATACTCCGACAAGAAGCTATCTTTTGCCGATAACATCCATTGGGCATCAATATCTAAATCATCAAGCATCACAGGTGGAAAGTTCATAAAATTGACATTTTTAATACCACACATTGTCTGAACCATCTCCCAGGGCGTCTTCTTAAAGGTCATATTTGGCCGCTCAAGATTAAACCACAAAGAATAGGTATAAGCCTTGCCCAAAAAACTACCCAGCCCAGAAAATTTCTCAATGTCATAAAACTCATCCTCTATCCGATCGTGAAAATTCTCCACTGCCCCATTAAAACGAGGCGTCGCAACAGGAATCGTCCGATGAACCCCCTTAAATATCCGCTCCACTATCTCCGTAAAACCACTATCTTTCTTCGCATAAACCATACCGATAAACTCCGCACCATTATCGGTTTGAATCACCACCTGGCTCACATCCACGCCAAAAAACGCCAAGTGATTTAATAACAACCACACAAAACGCATAGAATTAATCATTGAAAACTCCCCAGCATAAGCAAAGAAGGTGGTGCCCGTAGCCACATCCCGAGCGGTATACTGATAAGCCGGGATTTTATGGTCCAATACTAACCCATAAAGATTGGGCACATCCCGCAGATACTTTACATCTATTTGCCACAAAGTAAGTGGTTTCAAACTCTTGCGATACTGAGTAATCATCCGCCTCTTCTGCCACTTCTTTAACCGTGGTTTTATCAAATGGTGCTTATGTAAAACACGATTAATCGTGGAGATTGAAATATTTATACCTTCCTGACTCAGAAACCATCTTATCCGTTCCTGTCCCAAGCGCACCGTTATCCTCTCACCACCACAAACCACCCTGGAAAATTCGCGCAGGGCAATTATCTTTGCCTCAAGCTGGGGTGAAATTGCCCGGGGTATCCGATGGGGGCGTCGGGAGCGGTCATTTAAACCATCTTCACCTTCCTGCTGATAGCGTCGGATTATCTTGCGGACAGTCTTTCTGGTGGTTTTAAAAACTCGGGCAACGAAAGATATATTCCCAGTGGTATTATGAAATTCTACGATTTGTTTACGGATGGCGGCGGGGCATTTAGAGTCCATAATGCGCTGGTAATAATTTTCCTTCGGGGTCATGTTTGCCTCCTGGATTTCAAAAAATTTTTTGCCGAGCATTTATATATATTAATCAATTTTTTTATTTTTTCAACCCAGAAGATTCTATTGGGGTGGATACCATGTCTTGAAA
This sequence comes from Caldifarciminota bacterium, assembly GCA_037444665.1. GTDB lineage: Bacteria > Hydrothermota > Tepidihabitantia > SM23-42 > JAOAFX01 > JAOAFX01. Next base: position 24,303 of record JBBILZ010000038.1, on the reverse strand, counting down.
CTCTGCATAAAAGCATTGACAACGATTTCTTTTTAATTATAATAATAGTCTATATATGATTGAAGGAACGAATGATACGCGCTATGCCTTTGTGAATGGTATTGTCAGGGCAAAAGAGGCAAGATTGTTAAAAAAGAGCCATTTTGAAAGATTGATTGAGGCGAATATTGAGAATTTTGCACCCATTCTCAGTGACACTGTCTATACTGGCACAGGCGATTTTTCTGAGATTTTAGGCAGGGTTGAAATAGAAGAAAGAAAATTTTTTGAAAAATACTGCCTCCACCCAGAAATAAAACAGATAGTATCTCTGCCCGAAGCCATTCATAACTTAAAGGTCAGATTGAAAAATGGTGAGGAAAGTCTTTTATACGATATAGAAACAAAGGAAATGGAATCTTCTGCTGAAATAGTAACAATTATTGCGGAATATCTTAAACATCGTGATAGTTTTCTTCTTTGTACTGAACTGGATAAATTCTTATGTGAAAAATTATATGAGTTATCAGGGCTCTCTCAGTTTTTTTACGAATATTTTCAACTCTATTTTGATCTGGAAAATATAAGAAGTTTTTTCCGTTCCCAGCAATTTGAAAACCCTGCTGAAATCTTTAAGCATGTTTATATCAAATATGGCACAATCCCGGAAGAAAAATTTTTTCAGAATTTAAAGAAATCGTCTGATGTAATAATCAGAGAATTTCGTGATACCAGATATGGGCAATTGATTGAACAGGGTAGCACATATCTTAAGTCCCAGGGTTCTTTTTTAAAACTGGAATGTCTGTGCGATGAGATGAAATTACAATTTCTTAAGATGGCAAGATTTTATACATTTGGTATTGAACCTTTATTCGGTTACTTTGAATTTAGAAAAGCAGAAATAAAAAAGATACGTCAGATATATATGGGGAAAAAATACAATATCCCTGCCATAGAATTAAAGGAGAGTATTCCTGATGTCTGGTGACCTCGCAATTGTGGGAAAAAAAGAGAATATTCTTCCATTTCTTGCCACTGGTGCGCGTGTCTGTTTTACTGAAAAAGGAGAGGCAGAACAGAAAGTTATGGAACTTATTAATCAGGGTGTAAGGGTAATTCTCTTTACCGAAGAATTTACTGATGAATTGAAAGAAGTATTAAAAATATACCAGACCGAAACTTTTCCCTGCCTGATTCCATTTTCATCAGGAGAAACAAAGAGCAGGATTGCAATTGAAAGGCTCAGGGGTATTATTAAAAAAGCAGTTGGTGCTGATGTGTTTCTGGAGGAATTATGAAACAGGGCGAAATTCTTAAGATTTCAGGACCACTTGTCATTGCCCGGAATGTAACTGGGGCAAAAATGTATGATGTGGTGCGTGTGAGTAATGAGAGACTTATCGGCGAAATCATTGGACTTGATGGAGACCATGCATCAATTCAGGTCTATGAAGATACTTCAGGCATAGGCCCTGGTGACCCGGTATTTCTTACTGACCAGCCACTCTTTGTAGAACTCGGTCCGGGTTTGATTGAATCAATCTATGATGGAATTCAAAGGCCATTGAATATCATTCGTGAAAAGAGTGGTGCAAATATTTCACGGGGCATAGAAGTCCCTGCCCTTGACCGTGAAAGAATCTGGGAATTTAAACCACTGGTTAAAACTGGTGTGCGGGTAGGACCGGGTGATATCATTGGTGAAGTAAAAGAGACTGTGCTCGTGGTTCATAAGATCTTAAGCACACCCTGGACTCCGGGTGTGCTTAAGGAGATTAAAGAAGGAAAATTTAAGGTAACAGATATAGTATACAAAATAGAGACTGAAAATGGCATCAAAGAATTTAATCTTATCCAGCGCTGGCCCGTGCGTTTACCACGACCATACAACCAGCGTCTGACACCAACTACAATTCTCGGCACCGGGCAGAGGGTGGTTGATACATTCTTTCCTATTGCGCGCGGTGGCACTGCCTGTTGTCCAGGTCCCTTTGGTTCAGGTAAGACCGTTATTCAACATCAATTAGCAAAATGGGCTGATGCAGAGATAATCGTTTATGTGGGTTGCGGTGAAAGGGGTAATGAGATGACAGATGTGCTCATAGAATTTCCTGAACTAAAAGACCCAAAGAGTGGTGAACCACTGATGAAAAGAACAGTGCTTGTAGCAAATACTTCAAATATGCCCGTAGCAGCAAGAGAGGCGTCAGTCTATACTGGAATAACAATTGCTGAATACTTTCGGGATATGGGTTATTCTGTAGCATTGATGGCTGATTCAACATCACGATGGGCTGAGGCAATGAGAGAGATTTCAGGGAGGCTTGAAGAGATGCCTGGTGAAGAAGGTTATCCAGCATATCTCGGAGCAAGGATAAGTTCATTTTATGAAAGGGCAGGCAGGGTAAAGCCCCTTGGTAAACCTGAGCGTGAAGGTGCCTTGAGTGTTATTGGTGCTGTATCACCACCTGGTGGTGACCTTTCTGATCCAGTGGTCCAGGCGACACTGCGCGTGGTAAAGGTATTCTGGAGCCTTGAAGACCGTCTGGCATACCAGCGCCATTTTCCTGCAATCAGCTGGTTAAATTCTTATTCACTTTATATTGATGAATTGAGCGATGACCTTGATAATGTTGCACCAGGATTTATGGCTCTATCCAAAGAGGCGATGAGGATACTGGAAGAAGAGGCTGAACTGCAGGAGATTGTACGTCTTATTGGTATAGATGCATTATCACCACAGGACCGATTATTGCTTGAAGGTGCACGCTCCATCCGTGAAGATTTTCTTCACCAGAATGCCTTTCACGAAATTGATACATATACCTCACTCCTGAAACAGTATAAGATGCTTGACCTTTGTCTATTTTATTATAATCAAGCCCGCTCAGCATTGGAAAAAGGTGCGCCTTTCAATGAAATTGTTCGTATGCCGGTGCGGGAAAAGATAGCCCGCGCAAAATATATTGAAGAAAAGAATCTAAGTCACATTGAAGAGATAAAAAAAGAAATTATTAGTAATTTCAATGAATTATTGAATAAAACTTCTTCAGGAGTTGCAAAATGATTAAGGAATACACGAGTATTGCAAGTGTAAGTGGTCCCCTTTTGCTCGTTGAAGGAACAGAAGGTGTCAAATACGAGGAGCTTGTTGAGATTTATACCCAGACCGGTGAGAGGAAAAGGGGCAGGGTTCTTGAAGTTAATGGTGATAAGGCATTGGTTCAAATCTTTGAAGGTTCGTCTGGCATTGATGTAGCAAATTGCCGTGTGCGGTTTCTGGCAAAAACAATGCAGATTGGTGTATCATCAAAGATGCTCGGTCGGGTCTTTGATGGTCTGGGAAGGCCCATTGATGAAGGTCCGGATATTGTTCCAGAGGCACTTCTTGATATTAATGGTGCGCCAATTAATCCTACTGCGCGCGATTATCCCAATGAATTTATCCAGACCGGTATCTCGGCAATAGATGGTATTAATACCCTTGTGCGGGGTCAGAAACTTCCTATATTTTCTGGTTCTGGCCTTCCCCATAATCGGCTTGCCGCCCAGATTGTGCGTCAGGCAACTGTGCTACAGAAAGGTGAAGAGTTTGCAATTGTTTTTGGTGCGATGGGTATTACATTTGAAGAGGCAAACTTTTTCATCAGTAATTTTACTACTACTGGTGCTCTGGAAAAGGTTGTGTTGTTTTTGAATCTGACCGATGACCCGGCAATAGAAAGGGTCTCTACACCAAGGGTGGTGCTCACGGTTGCTGAGTATCTCGCCTTTACCAAAGGTTATCATATTCTTGTTATCCTTAGTGATATGACAAATTATGCTGAGGCACTCCGCGAAATCTCTGCGGCAAGAAAAGAGATTCCAGGTCGTCGTGGCTATCCAGGCTATCTTTATACAGACCTCGCAACAGTCTATGAACGGTCAGGAAGGATTAAAGGAAAAAAGGGTTCTATCACTTTGATTCCTATTCTCACTATGCCTGAGGACGATAAGACCCATCCTATTCCAGATTTGACCGGTTATATTACTGAAGGTCAGATCATCCTCTCCCGCGCACTATATCGCAAAAAAATTCTACCGCCAGTGGATGTGATGCAATCACTCTCACGATTAAAGGATAAAGGTATTGGTAAGGGCAAGACCCGTGAAGACCATGCAGACTTATTCAATCAATTGATTGCCTGTTATTCAAGAGGAAAAGAGGCACAGGAACTTGCCATTATTCTTGGTGAAGCAGCACTCTCTGATACGGATAAGATTTATCTAAAGTTTGCTACAATATTTGAACAGCGATACATTAATCAGGATGAATACGAAAACCGAACCATTGAGCAGACCCTCAATTTAGGCTGGGAACTCTTAAGGCTTGTGCCAAGAGCAGAGATGAAAAGGGTGAGAGAAGAGTATCTGAAAAAATATTATGATACAAAATAAAATTAAATTGAGATAATATGAAATTGGATATTCCTCCAACCAGGATGCAACTTCTGAGATTGAAGCGCAGGAATGTGATTGCCCGGCGTGGCCATAAACTATTAAAGGACAAACAGGATGAATTGATAAGAAAGATAATGGAATTGGTAAAACAGATTCAGGAACTGAGGCTCACTGTTGAAAAAGAACTGCAGTCTGCATACAACTATTTTTATTTTGCCTCAAGCAAGCAATCACCAAATACTACAGAAGAAGCATTGTTGGGTGCGAATAAAAAAATTGAAATAGATTATAGTTCAGAGCGGGTCTTTAATGTGCGCATTCCAAAGTTTACCAAAAAAATCTCCGGGACAATACTCAGTTATGGATTTTTAAGCACATCTGGAGACCTTGATCTGGCACTGAAAAAGATTGATAGCTTGCTTGAAGGTCTGCTCAGGATTGCAGAACTGGAAAAGGCATTAGAGATTCTTGCGATTGAAATTGAAAAAACCAGACGTCGGGTAAATGCCCTTGAATTTATTCTTATTCCATCCATTGAAGAGACGATAAAATATATCAATCTAAAATTATCAGAAATTGAGAGGGGAGATTTAACCAGATTAATGCGGGTAAAAGAGATTCTTGGTAAAAGGTAGGTAAAATGGATTTAATTGAAGAGATTAAAAAGGCAGAGGCAGAAGCAGAAAAGATAAAAAAACAGGCAGAACAAAAAGGAATGCAAACCCTTGAACAGACAAGAGCAGAACTGCAACAGAAGCTTGATAGTATAAGTCAGAAACGGAGTGAGTATATAAAAGAGAGTCAGAAACAGGTAGAGAAGATTGTTGCAGAACAGCGCAAAGTGATTGAAGAAGAATATAAGAAAATGAGTAAAGAATTGAATAATAAAATAAAAGAATCAAAAAACAGGGCAGTAGAAAAGGTGCAGGAGATTATTCTAAAATGGCAACGGTCAGATTAGAAAAGGTTGTAATAGTTGTCCATAAAAGTATCAAAGATGCATTTCTAAATAGATTGCATAAATTGAAAATAATACATATTACTGAATTGAAAGAGACACCAATATATTCATCTGAAGAACTGGAAAAGATGAAAGAAGCAATAGCCCAGGTCTCTAATTATCAGAAAAAAGGAGTGCTGGATAATTTTGTGCCACCGCGCATTCCTGTGAACATGCAGGAATTTGAACAGATAATCCGCAAATATGATTTTCAGGGGACAGCCCGTGAACTTGAGCAGATAAAACAGGAGCGTGAAGCATTGCGCAACCAGTTGCAGAATCTAAGAAATCTTGTATCAATATTAACGCCTTTTGCACCATTAAAACACAGATTGAGTGAACTCAAAGGATTCAAGCAGGTGCAAACAATTGTCGTGCAGATAAAATCTGAAGAATCGTTATTAACAATTGAAAAATCTATCACTGAGATTCCTTTTTCGTATGAGATTGTAAATCGGATTGGCTCAAAGGTCTTCGGATTATTTTTTGTACGTCAGACAGACCTGCAAAAATTTAAAGGCAGGTTGATTGAATATGGCTGCGAGATTATAGAATTACCCGAGATTGACCAGACTCCTGCTGAATTGATGAAAGAATACAATCAACAGATTGAAAAAATAGTCAGCCGTATTGAAGAATTGAATAAAAAAGAAAGTGAACTTGCCCGAGAAACGATGAATTTAAAAATGGCTTATGACTGGATTGAAAATGAGTTTAGAAAGAATATTGTTGCTTCTGCACTTCCTGAAACATCGTCTACAGTCTGCATTAAGGGCTGGATAAAAAAGAAAGATATTGATAAACTCAATAGGATTGTGACCGAATTTCAACTTGTCGTCTATGAGAAGGTTGAGCCTGAGCCCGATGAAAGACCACCAGTGGCAATTGAAAACCCCTGGTGGAGTAGCCCATTTGAGATGTTGATAAAACTCTATAGTATGCCTGAACAAAAAGAGTATGACCCCACGCCATTCATTGCTGTATTCTTTCCCATATTCTTTGCCCTGTGCCTTACCGATGCAATTTATGGAATATTTCTCGCATTGTTTTCACTCTATCTTATGCGCCGTGTGCCTGGTGATAAGAGCCTTTTGTGGATACTATTTGCTGGTGGTATAATCACCATATTCACAGGCAGTATGGTTGGTGGCTGGGCAGGAAATCTATTTGACCTGATTGGCATTGGGTTTTTCAAAAATTTAAAAAAATTGATGCTCTTTGATCCCCTGACCAATCCTATGCCATTTTTTTATCTCTCACTGGGTATCGGTTATGTCCATGTCTTGCTCGGTGTGCTCATTGAAGTATTTGATGACCTCCGTAATAAGGAATATGCAAGGGCAATCTTTGAAAATTTTACCTGGTTTGTGCTCATCATCTGCCTGCCCGCTTATTTTACAGTATTAAAATCCCCGATTTTAAAGATTCTAATAATGCTCTCAGTATCAGGTATTATCCTGTATTCTAATCGTTCTGGTAAGCCGCCGGTCCTGGACCAGTGTGTATGGACATTAATCGTAATATTTGTTATAGGAATGTTGATGAAGATATTCCCGCCATTTTTCAAGTATATTATTTTTGCACTGGTTGGTGTTGCCATTGTTCGTTTTCGTCAGAGCAAAAAAGTGCTGGGAAGAATTGCCTGGGGTCTTTATACGCTCTATGGCATCACCTCATTTTTGAGTTGTGTCCTTTCCTATGTAAGATTAATGGCGCTCGGTATGGTGACGGGTGGGATTGCCATAACCATAAATATGATTGCCTGGATGGTTTTGAAGATTCCTGTTGTTGGTGTTATTCTAACAATTGTAGTATTGATTGCCGGGCATAGTTTTAATATAGTGATAAACGCACTGGGTGGATTTATTCATACTATGCGTTTACATTATATTGAGTTCTTTGGCAGATTTTATACGGGCGGTGGTAGAATGTTCAAGCCCTTTGGTATGGAGACAAAGTATGTGGAGATTAAGTAGCGAAGCAAATAGTGCTTTTTTATGGAAGAAAACCATTTACCTTAAACTTTTTAAAAAGGAGGTTTTATGACTGACCCATTAGGTCTGGCAATTGCCATTTCTGGCGGTGCACTTGCTGCAATCCTTGCCGGCATTGGTTCGGCAGTTGGTATTGGTTATACTGCACAAGCAGCAAATGGTGTGTTGAGTGAAGACCCGGAAAAATTCGGACAGTTATTGATTCTTGTTGCACTCCCTGGCACCCAGGGATTTTACGGATTTCTCGGTGCATTTCTTTTAATGACCAAGATAGGTTTATTGGGTGGCACGATTCCGGCAATCTCACTATGGCAGGGACTACAACTGTTCTTTGCCTGCCTGCCCATTGCCCTTGCCGGTCTTGTATCAGCAATATGGCAGGGTAAGGTCTGCACTGCAGGTATAGAGATGGTTGCGAAAAAGCCACAGGAATCTGCCAAGGCAGTTATATTTGGAATTCTGGTGGAAATTTATGCGGTGCTTGGTTTAATCGTTACCATTCTGAGCCTTATGGGAATGAAATTCTAATATGCAGAGCGTCATTGAAAAGATTCTTGACGAGGCAAAAAAAGAGGCTGAGGCAATTGCCCAGAAATATGAAGCAGAAATAGTAAAGATAAAAAAAGAATACGAAGAAAAGATTGGTGCAGCAGAAAAAAAACTGGGTGATGAAATTGAAAAAAGAAAAAACGCAGAGATAATGCGGGCAATTGCCCAGGAGCGATTATTTTATAATAAAAAACTGACTGCTGAGACGCAAAAGCATATTGATGATGTGCTACAAACCGCAATAAAAAAATTACCAGGGCACAAAAACTATTTCAAATTTCTTACTGGATTAATAAAAAATAGTGGTGTGAGTCAGGGCGAACTCTATCTCTCTACAGATGATTTTAAAAAATACCGTAGCCAGCTGGAAAAGTTTTGCACGCAGGAAGGTTATAATTTTCAAATAAAGGTTGATGACAATATGCTGGGTGGTATTATATTAAAAAAAGAGAAGACGACCTATCTTGGTTCGCTCAATGTCATTGCTGAGTTGATGAAAGAAGAATTAAAAATTACTATCGCAAAAACATTGGGGATTGTATAAATGAAAATGTAGTAAATGTATTTTTAAGCAAAGATAAAAGTCAGGTAAACTGCAGTATCATTTCGTGTATGTAAATTTTTAGTTTCCTGTTTCCATATTAAACCCATCAGTTTTTTGTGGTATTGACTTTTTTCACTTTTTATATATAATTGTGGCAAAAAGTATAAGACCCTTGTCCCTTACGGTCTTATACTTTTTTTGTTAATTAGTTTTAAATAATAGATTAGCCATTCTGAAGAATGGAATTAAATCAATGTAGTTGCCCAATTTCCCGCAGGAACTCTCGTCCCATCGGGGCAGAGCATTGGGCTCTTTTTGGGCTTGATAAATCAAGCAACTACAATTTCAGGGTGGCTAAACTGTTACATTTTTAAAATACTGGAGTGTGGGTGCTCTGGACCTTTTGGTGGGTAAAAAATTTATGATTTTTATGTAGGAGTATGGATGAAGAAAAATGATGAGCGGAAAAAATGGATAATTGAATCAAAAGACCGTTGTCAGAGAATGGGACTTGCTCCTGATAGGCGTCGTCTTACCAGGAGACTATCCAGTTCTGCGCTCATCAAATGTCAAAAAGATAATGAAATTTTCATAACCTCAGCATTCCCTTATATGAAAATTTGCAGTGATATATTTAGAATGTGTGATTCAATAATAGTTTTGACTGATAGTGAAGGTTATGTTATAAAAGTCATTGGTCCAGATAAAATATTGCGGCAGCGCATTCGTATGGATTTAGCTGAAGGTGTTTCCTTGCGTGAAGAGGATGCAGGGACAAATGCGGTAGCCCTCAGTATCAAACATAAGAAACCAGTCTTTGTTGCCGGTAAGGAATATTATCTAAAAATTTTCCAGAAAGGTGCGTGTTTTAGTGCGCCGATCTTTAATAATCATACATTATTAGGAACGATTGTAATAGTGCATCCTCATAAAATTGGTCATCCTCATACATTTGCCCTGGTTCAGACCTTAGCAATGCTGATCGAAAAAGAATACGAGAATGTATTAGAGGGGAATTTTGTGATTTCAGTTTGTAATACCTTACATACTGCCATAGTCGTGACAGACCTGGATGGTGTGATATGCTATCTCAATCCCTGTGCAGGGAAATTATTAAAAATAGAAAAAGGGAACAATATAACTGGTTATTTTGATGAAAAATTATTGCAGAGGCAAGAGATTATAAATCGGGTGATATACTCACAAATACTGGAAAAGAGTTTTCTTGTGGTGCGTAAATCTTATAATAAAAATTATTTATTCTTATTTGAACTCGTGCAGGAGGAACTTGAAAAAAGTGAGAAGATAAATAGTACACTGGCAAAATTTACATTTGAGGATATTATTGGACTAAAAGCAATAAAAAGAGAGGCAAGACGTCTGGCACATCAGGAATCAAATATCTTGATTATTGGTGAGAGTGGAACAGGCAAGGAATTGCTTGCCTCAGCGATTCATAATGAAAGTAAAAGGGCAGCTGGTAGATTTGTGGCAGTAAATTGTAATACAATTCCTGAGAATCTCTTTGAGGCTGAGTTATTCGGTTATAAAAAAGGTGCATTCACTGATGCCCGCGCAGACCGTGAGGGTAAGATAGTATTTGCTGATAAGGGGACGCTCTTCTTAGATGAAGTTGGTGATCTGCCCTTAGATGTTCAGGGTAAACTATTACGAGTGCTTGAGGACAGGGTAGTATGTAGACTCGGTTCAAATGAAGCAAAAAAAGTTGATGTGCGATTTATCTTTGCGACGAATAAAGACTTAAAGCAGATGGTCCGGGATAAAAAATTCCGTGAAGACCTATACTATCGTATCTATTCACCTTCAATTCGGATTCCACCCCTGCGTGAACGAAAGGAGGAGATTCCTGAACTGGTATGGCACATATTTTTAAAGTTAAAAAGTCAGTCTAAGAATTTTGTTGAAGGCATCTCTGAGGAGGCAATAGCTGCGCTAACAAATTATGACTTTCCGGGAAATGTTAGAGAACTTGAAGGCATATTAAGGCAGGCATACCTATTCTGTAAAAAGTCTGAGATTGGTGTGGAGGATTTGGGATTAAAATCTATTGAGCCATTGTCAATTGAAGAAAAGGTTAAGCAATATAAAGCAAAGTTAATTTACGAATGTTTTATTTCAAACAATAAAGATATTAAAAAGACCTGTGCAAGTCTAAAAATATCCCGTGCCCAGCTCTATCGGTACCTCAAGATAGTCAACAAAAAAGTAGGTGACTAATTTTTGCCTTCGGTCTAACCCGCATTATTCATACTCAGTGTCATTGCGAGCCCACCGCGATTCTCGGCGGGCGTGGCAATCCCTAAAACTGACAAAAAGAAAAAAAATAGAATGTTAAAATTTTTCTTAAGGATATCCCGGTCAGAGATTTTCAACCATTTCCCTTAGAAATTTACTGAATTTGCCGTAGAATTTTGAAAAAAGTTATGAAATTTCAACAGTTTTACCGTGTGTAACTTAAAATTTAATGAAATTTTCATGTTTGTCTCATTTTATGAGACAGGTGTCTCACCAGATGAGACACCCGCAAATGCAGAACCGGCCTGCATTTACACGATTTTTGCTGAAATTTTTCAAAAAACCTGTCTCACTGGATGAGACAAGAAAAATTAAAAGTCTTGAAATTTCAACACTTTGCACCTGGCACGGTTTTTGCATATATAAATTTCCGAAAGGAGGTATAAATGCTTTCATGGATTGAAAAACCATCATCGCCCATAGGCGGGCCATGTGGTGTTAAATGTAGTGAGTTTTGTTCGCCTATTTGTTTTTGCCTCGGTGGATCTGGATACGAAGTAGAATAGGCGGAAGATGATTTTTATATTGGGTAGGTGCCCGTGTTAAGTAATGCTCTTTACATGGGCACCTTTTTAACTCACAAAGATTAAAATTTTTGCATAAAAGGGAGAAAGAGTGCATTATGCGAAAAAATAAATTTAATTTAATAATTCCTTTCGGTAAAGATAACTATTTAGCATATAATCCGTTAACGAATGCCTTGTGTAAGATAGATGGTAAAATAGTTGCCTTTTTAGAAGGAAAAGAAACTTCCATATCATCTGAAGTGATTCAGGAGTTGGTAAAAGGACTTTTTTGGGTGCCGAATGCATTTAATGAAATATCTTATGTTAACCACCTCTATTATTCACTGAAATATTCATCAGTGAATATCAGTTTCACAATAATCCCCACTCTTTTTTGCAACCTGCAGTGCATTTACTGCTATGAAACGACTACAAACAAAAATGTCGGTATGGATGCTTCTATCACAAAAAAGGTGATTATTTTTATTCTACAAAAGATAGATGAATTTCATCCAGCCTCTTTGCACATTACTTGGTATGGAGGCGAACCCCTTTTAGAGATGGATACAATTGCTAAAATATCACAAACCATTCAAACTGAATGTAGTAAACGGGATATTAAATATACCGCTGGGTTGGTTACAAATGGAACGTTAATATCAGAATGCGACAGAGATTTCTTTTCGTTATGTAAAATTACAGATGCACAAGTAACGATTGATGGCCCATCTGAAATTCACAACTTCCGACGACCTTTTAAGGATGGAACTGGCACCTATGATATTATAATGCGAAATATTTTTGATATCCTTGCTAATAAAATCGATATCAGGGTAAAATTAAGAATAAATATTGATAAAGAGAATGAAAAATATATGCTCCCTTTTTTAAAAGACTTAGCTGCTTCAATAAAGAATTGGGATCGGTTGACGATTAATTTCGGCCAGGTCATTTCTAAAGCAGGTTCTATATGTAAATCCCGTGGAGATACATTATTCACGACATCAAATTTTGGTCAATATTATTTAAAGATATTAAAGGAGATGAGGCGATTGAATTTACCATTACCAGCCCTTTATCCTTCTTTTAATAGTTGTATTTGGAAAAAATTTTCTAGCTGGGTGATAGGACCATGCGGAGAAATATATGCGTGTTGGGAAGATGTTGGTGATGAAGATAAGGCTGTGGGTAACATTGAAACTGGAATAGATTTGAAGAAAAATCGCACCATAGAATGGATCTTTTCTAATTGGCGGGCGACTGAAGGGTGTTTGTGTTGTCCCATCGTTCCTATCTGCTTAGGAGGATGCCCCCGGCGCAGAGAGACTGAACCTGAGAATCGCGAGTCGGGTTGTATTTACTGGCGGTATATATTCAAACAATTACTACTTCTGCATGCAGAAAAAAGGAAAGAAAACTGATTGATTTTTTAATATGAAGGCAAAGAAACTGCTTTGCTGGTATTTCTCAACCTTTTTCAATAAACTTTGGCTAAACTTTATTATCGTTTCCATTCTTTTTATTGCTGCCGAGATTATTACAATGTGCTATTTCTTATTTATTAAACCATTGGTTGATGCAGCCGTCTATACCAAAGAACCAATGGTTCTTATGCGATGGGGGATTATTTATCTGGTGGTAATTACTTTTGGATTTTGTTTTAATATTCTCAAAGGAATTTTGTTTTTAAGATTAAAACTGCGCATCGAGCAAACTCTCCGGGAATATTTCTATAATCATTCCTTAGGAATACCTACGGCAGTTATTTTTTCTAAACAATCTGGATACATACTCCAGCGGATATTAAAGGATGTAGAGGGGTCTATGGAATTGATAAGTAAAGAAAATTTAATGGCTTTGGGTCAGGTATTATCTGCAATCTTCCTTGTTTGGTCCTTGCTCTCTCTTAACTCCAAACTTGCGCTAATCGGACTTACTATATATCCGCTATTTATATTAAACTTATATTTCATCGCGCCCCGGCTACGCCCTTGGGCTAAAAAGATCCAAGAATATTATGCTCAACTTGGAGCAAGAATTCAAGAGACTCTCCAGGGGATAAATATAATTCACGCCTTTGGTTTAGAGGAGAACGAAAAAAAAGTCTTTGCCTCCCAGCTTTATCTATACTTAAAGGTCCAATGGCATTTTTCTTGGCGGAATATAATCTTTGGTTCTAGTATTCCTACACTGTTATATTTTCCAATTTTGGGAGTTCTTATATGGATAGGAATTAACGAAGTTATGCGAAATAGTTTGTCCGTTGGCGGATTTATGAGTTTTATACTCCTTTTTATGACTGCAACTACGCCACTAAGAGGTTTATCCGTACTGGTAAGTGGTCTACAACCTGCCATCGCTTCAATTGAAAGGCTTTATGAATTCCGCCAATACAAACCATCCCCAATTAAAAAAATATACTCGCCTTTACCAACAAATATTGAATATATTTGCTTTGAAAGAGTCAAATTCAGCTATGATAATCACAAACCCATCCTAAATAATATTCATTTAAAAATTCCAAGGTCAAAGATAGTCGCATTAATGGGATATTCTGGTTCTGGAAAGACTACACTTGTTAACTTACTTTTGGGATTTCTTAAACCTGAGTCAGGCGTAATAAGGATAAATAATGTTGACTTAAATGATGTTAAACTAGAAGAATGGTTGAGGATGATAGGGCTGATGGAGCAAGATACTTATATCTTTAATCGCTCTATTTATGAGAATATTCAAATTGCCCGCTTAGATGCTACCGAAGAAGAAATTAAAGAGGCGACAAGGAAGGCAGGTCTTTATGAATTTATTGTGGCACTGCCCAGCGGTTTTCAAACAGTGGTTGGAGAGCGTGGATTTTCTCTTTCAGGGGGTGAGCGCCAGAGAATTGCCATTGCCCGTATCTTTCTTAAATCACCACCAATTATAATTATGGATGAACCAACTTCAGCCTTAGATAGGTCTACAGAAGATAAGATTTTGAAGGAGTTGAAGAAACTTGCGGAAAATAGAACGGTATTAATTACTACACATCGGCATTCACTACTAAGAATGGCAGATTATGTCTACAAAATCAAGAATGGAGAAATTTGTAACTCTAAGACAACATAGTGAGAGAAAGATACAAAAGTAACCTTTTGACAAAGAACCGAGTGAAGATTTGTATTTATTAATGGAACACTTGGATTTTAGGGAAATTTGTATAAAATACTATGGTGATGAAGAGAAAACTTGCTAAAATTTCCGGCAGGGTGACAGATTTTAGAGGCAAAGTTATTGTGGATGCAGAAGTTGAGATTATGGGTTGCGATTTTAAGACACTTTATAAAACGCATTCTGATGCCAGTGGCAGGTATAAGATTCTAGTTAAACCCGGAACATATTTAGCCCTGATGGCATGTAAGGATTATAAGAGCAAAAATCTTGAATACTGGGTTTGGAATGTTCCGGCATATAAAGATTTAAAAATTAATCCTCGCATTGATGGACTTGAGATTTATGCAATGAATGCATTTATTCCACAGACGCCCATTCGGTCAATAATGATTTACTTCAGACCGATGAGTCTTAAAAGAGTTCAGAACCAAGGTGGTGTTGATGTTGTGAAAAAGATGAAGCTGGTTGATATTGCACCAAAAATATTACCTGACGATATTGAGATTAAAATCAACGGTGTGCGAAGTGAAATTTTAGAAATCAGTTCAGTAAATGAATCTGCAGGTAAGGGTAAGCAAATTATTAGTTATCTTATCCAGTGTGCGTTAAGAAAAGAATATAGGGAAGAATATTTGCGTATTGATTTATCTCTGTTTGACCGTGAGACTAAGGAAAAGGGAGCAGGGTGTCTGTTTTTAAAAGTTCCAGACGACGGTAGGTTTTCTGTTAAATGATAAAATAAATTGAAACTTTTTTGTATAAATTGCGTATTACAAATAAAAGATGGTTTGGGGTTGTGGTTGGGATGCTGGCGAGACAGAAATTTAATAATGTTTAGAAATAGGAGTTTAATTGATATTCGGTATTTCACAATCAAAGGAGGTTTATGGATTTTTTAATAATCTTTTTATTATGTTCGGCAAACAAATCCCTTGAGGTGCGGTTTTGTGAGGTTGCACCAGTGGTTGATGGGTATATTGAAGAAATCTGGCAGAATGCAGATTCTACCTATGATTTTATCCAGACCTTTCCTTATGAGAAAGAAAAACCAACCGATAATACAGTGGTCTATCTTTTACAGGACAAAAATAACCTATTTGTTGCATTCAGATGCTGGACATTGAATTCAAAGCCAGTAAATCAGATGAGTTCAAATGATGATGCAGTTGTATTATATATTGACCCATTTGGTATTAAGACAACCGCCTACTCATTTGCCGTTCATATAAGTGGCATATATTCTGATGGTTTAGTTCTTGATGACGGCAGGACAAGGGACGATTCCTGGGATGGGGTCTGGGATTATGCAGTAAAAGTCTATGATGACCATTATGAAGTTGAGATTAAAATACCATTCAAGTCCATTCGTTATAAAAAGGGACTTTCTGAATGGGGAATAAACTTTAAGCGTTATATCTCTTCAAATCAGGAGACTGATTACTGGACCGAAGTCTCACAGAAAGAGGGGATGCTCGTTTCAAAGTTTGGCACATTAAAGAATATCAATCCCCAGGCAACTGGTTATTATTTTGAAATCTATCCTGAGGGTTTTTTGCGCCGTGATAAAGATAGTGTTAAGACTGAAACCAAATTCAGTGGTAGTATGAATCTTAAATGGGATATTACTTCCCAGACCACACTCAATGCCACTGCATTTCCTGACTTTGCCCAGATTGAATCTGACCCATTCACATTGAATTTAACCCAGTATGAGACCTATCTGAGTGAGCGAAGGCCATTCTTCCTTGAGGGTGCAGATATCTTTCGGATGTCAGACTTTGGTCAGGGTACAGGATTCTTTAAGCCATTGCGGATTTTCTATTCGCGGAGAATAGGTAAATCAATCAATAGTGAAGTTGTGGATATAATTGGGGGTTTGAAATTAACAAGTAAATCCGAGAGATTGAATTATGGTCTTTTTGGTGCATATACTGATAAGATAAAGCATAATGATACCCTGATTGAGCCGGCTCGTGGCTTTGGTGTATTGAGGGCAAAGTATAAGGTTTTATCTGCCTCAGACTTAGGCATACTTTTCAGTGGCACAGCAGTAAATAGTGATACATATAATTATGCAATTGGTCTTGATGGTGCATATCGTTCAGGTCCGAATCAGTTTATTATGCAGACTGCATTCAGTGACAGAGACAACAAAAAAGGGTGGGCATTCAATTCAGGGTATATGGGTTTTATTAAGAATTTTCTTACTTTAGGCAGTGTGCAGTGGATAGGAGATTCATTTGATGTAAAGGATATTGGATATGTGCCCTGGGCAGGTGTGAGGCAGTTTTTATTCTTTACTGGTCCATATAAGACCTACCCAAAAGGTTTTATGAGGAATCTCTGGCTTGGTTTTGGTGGTGCGATAGGTCGGATACCAGGTGGAAAAGACTGGTCAAGGATTGGATTTATATGTTTCAATCCCAATTTCAGGAATAATTGGGGTGGGAATCTGGAGCTTGAGGCAGGGCCTTATTATGAGTCAGATACCAGTTATCTTACAAGGAATGTGAATCTATCAATCTGGGGTAATGGTCCAAGTTATAATATCTGGGCAGGTGGTAATGTGAGTTATTCTTACAATTATTATCGGGGATTTCTTGGGTATCAGGCAAATACCTATCATGGGTTTTACTGGACAATAATGCCCCGTGTTTCAATAAATTTTGATTCTTATTCCTGGGTAGAATGGGATACGACAAATACAATCATTGCGATCTGGCCCATGGCAACGCCGAGGATAGATTTTACGATTACCCCAAAAATGACCTTTGGCATCTTCAATGAATTTGTCTTTACTACACCGGGCACAGACTTTGGTGCTACAGAATTTTTGACCAATCGCTTTGGTTTTCTCTTTTCTTATAATTTTAAGCCCAAATCGTGGTTATATATTGCTTTAAATGACTATCGCACAGATCAGAATGGCAGTCTTAGGTTACAGAATCAGGTTGGGGCAATAAAGGCAAAGTATCTGGTATATTTTTAAAAGGCAATTGGGGGCAATTGAAGGCATTGGAGGCAAAAAGGGCAAGCAACATCCTACCTGTCATTCTGAGCCCGCCAATCCGCCAAGAAGTGTGGCGGAGAGTGGCGGGCGAAGAATCTCAATTACAGATTCTTTCCTTTCGCTCCGCTCAGAGTCAGAATGACAAAATAAAAAATCAGCAGGTCAAAAAGTGTAGCAAAAATTTAGCAAATTTTTATTCAAAAGTTTCAACAAAATTTTTGAAATTTCGTAGGGTTTTCGTCTTGGCTGGTAAAAATCAGGCAAAAATTGGGGGTTGTGCCAAATTTGGCACTCGTATAGATGCTGAACTGTCCTGCGTTTGCGTGATTTTGTGGAAAAAATGTGGATAACTCTGTGCCAAAAATGGCACAAGAAAAATTAAAACTCTTGAAATTTCAACACCTTGCACCTGGCACGGTTTTTGCATATATATTTGCCAGATAGTTATTGGGTTTGGGTTGAGATGCTGGTTTAAAAAATAAAAAAACGAAATGAAGGAACGAGATTAACTAAATAGGCGAAAGATGGCTAAAGAAGGCTATGTATAAAGGGGTAAAAAGGGGTAAAGAAGGGTAAAGAAGGGAAAAGAAGGGAAAAATGGCAATTGAAGGCAAAGAAAGGCAGAAATGAACTATGAAACCAGATAAACTAAATAAACCAGAAAGACTAAACAGACCAAAAAGACCAAATAGACCAGAGAAACCAGATAGACCAAACAGTTCCGGTCCTGACCCCTGCTGTTTAAAAGGCATGGTTATTGGTTTGTGGGTTTAGATGCTGGTTGTATTAAAGACCTGCCTACAAAAATCAGCAGCGAGAAGGGTCCTTCAAAAAGGTCGTAATCCTCGGGGGCCGGGGTGCAATAATAAAAAGCATTAGGATATGAATGAAGTATCATACTTCATTCAAAAGCATAGGAGGTTTTTATGAGGAAATACTTTGCCCTAATCATAATGCTGTGCATTGGTTTTGCATTTTTTTAAACGCTGCAAACAAGCACCACGATCCCAGAACCAAGTGTGGATTGAATGGATATGTTTATAATAGTCAGGGACAAGGGGCGGGTAATCAATTCCGAAAGATTGTTGTTAGGTATAGCACAGGAACAGTAGATACTACAGCATACGAATATACAAGCGGAAATAGTTGGTTTCTGATAAACTGTGAGACAGGTCTTCAATCAGGAACATTCAGAGCCTATGCACACATTGTAGAGAATGGTGTGTCTAAATATTCAGATTGGAGTCCATCTTATACCTGGCAGCCTCACTGGGATCTTGGGTCTTACAATTTTCAATGCACAAGATCAACGCCCCCTCCACCAAATGATGCTGGCAATTAATCGGTAATTCATATAATCATTCAATAGGTGAAGTACCGGGGAGATATAAAAAAAGACTCCCCGGTACTTTTTTATTTTTCTAACAACTACTTGATTTCTGCAATATGTTGGATATAATAATAACAGTGTATTGGGAAGAAAAAATAAGTAACCAAAATACTATACCAAATATAATGTGTCTATTGAACTCAAGCATAATATTATTTGTTATTTCACTTACGAGTCTAGGCTTTGAAATCACCATTACCAGGTATTTTTCATTAATCTTCAGCAACTATTATATCTTTTTATCTATTTCTATAGCACTTCTGGGTTATGGATTTGGCGGTTTGCTAACATCAAAATTTGATTTAGGGGAGAAACATATACTATTAATTTGCATATTATACGGTCTTGCTTTTTTTATTCCGTTATTTGTACCTCTATTACTGCCAATCTTACTAACTCACGCGGTAATCATGGCATGCATCTTCTTGCCGCAGTTCCTTCTTGCTGGAATAATTATAAGTATTTATTACCGTTTATTTTTTAATTATGTTGGTGTAGTGTATTTTTCCGACCTGTTTGGTGCGGGCATTGGTGTATTGATCAGTATATTTCTCCTCAATATATTTAATCCAATAAATGTTATCCTGATATACCAATTAATTGTTTTGGTTACCATAATATTGGCATTGAGGAAACCGAACTATACGATTGGATTTGTTGTTTTATTTATACTTTTTCTCATTAATATTAAAACGCAATTCATTGACATTCCTTTTGATAAGATTCCGTCAAATCAAGGTAGAAAAGTAATGGTTCAATTATTGCAAAAAAACAAAAATGCCCGGATTGAAAAGACCTATTGGAGTTATGTGTTTAGGACCGATATCATAATCTACAGAAATAACTTAGAAACAAAGGCAATTTTTGTGGATGGTGGTGCACCTTCAATTATGTTTAATGCTCGTGCTGGTTTTGAAAATCTAAAATGGCTTAAAAACACAATTAATTATCTCCCATTTGAATTTACATTAAAAGAAAACTTTCTCAGTATCGGTCCTGGAGGTGGGCTTGATATAATCCTTGGTGAAATTGCTGGAATGAATAGAATTGATGCGGTAGAGATAAATCCCAGTATTAGAAAAATCTTGGAAGAATACAAAGATTTTAATGGAAATATATTAAATAATCCACGCTTAAAATTTACGGATGGAGAGGGTAGAAATTTTTTAAGGAGAAATAAGCAAAAATATGATTTAATTTTTTTGAGCCTTTCATTGACTAATACAACTACAAAAACTGGAATACCCTATGCGGAGAGTTATCTTCATACCGTAGAAGCGTATAAAGATTATTATAATCATTTAAAACCGAATGGTGTGGTTGCACTTTTTTGTGAGACATATCCATTCCTTTTGCGATCAATCACCACAATGACTTTTGCCTTGCAAGAGTCAGGTATAAATATGTCTGATACATATAAACATCTGGCAATTATTCAGAATTTTCTAACTGATTCACCGTACAGATATTTGATACTATTTTTCAAAAATGAAATAGATACGCTTATGGCAGAGGCTATAAAAAATGAATCTCTTAAAAGAAATCTTATTGTTAAATTTCTGCCTTTTGTAAATGAAAAAATGGATATAAAATTCGCTTCATTAGGCGAGTTAGAGTATTTTATTAATAGGGTGCAGAAGAATGAGGGTATTAATATTAAACCAGTAATTGATGAAAAACCGTTCTTCTTTGATTTTTCCAGGAGTCCGCACTGGTCATTTATTAGTTTATGTATTATTACCGCTATTTTGGCAATTTTAATGTTGCTGTCCCTTAAAAGAAAAGGTAACTATTTATTAATATCAAATTTCTATCTACTGGGTGCTGGTTTTATGTTAATGGAAGTTTCAATAATTCAAAAATTTATTTATTTTTTAGGCAAGCCATTATTGTCTTTTGGTGTTGTGTTATTCAGTTTTTTGGTTGCCTGTAGTCTGGGTGGCTTATTTAGCATACATTATAGGAAGAGAATTATTTTAATATTGATGCCGGTTATAGGGTTACTACTATTCCTTTTTATTGATTTTTTAATGTTAAACTTAGGCAGTATAAATGAAGTATTACAAATTATTTTTGTTGGTATCATAACAATAATCATAGGTTTTCCAATGGGGATGTTTTTCCCAATGATAATTGCTATGTTTGCTAAACAGCACAATGCTGATATAGGTGTTGCTTATGGAATAAATGGTATTATGTCAGTTTTCGGTAGCGTATTTGCTATGATTGTTGCTCAATATTTTGGTTATAAATACAATTTCTTAATTGCTGCTTGCTTATATGTTATTGTTTTTTTAAATTTATTGCTCTATAAAAGATCAGTAATACGATAATAATATAGTTTGAAAAGTTGAAAATCATGGTATGGTTATTAGTACTTCAACTATTTTCTGCCCGGAAGAAAATAGTTGATTTCCGAAGAAAATCGACACTGTTTTAGAGTTACTGATATTAGCCATCAGCTAAAAAATTCAAAGTCTTGAAATTTCAGCACTTTACACCTGGCACGGTTTTTGCATATATAATCCGTAGATGGCGAAAAAAGGCTCAAAAGGGCTCAATATGGCGAAAAGGGGCTAAATATGGCGAAAAGGGGCTAAATATGGCTAAAGAAGGCGAAAAAGAATTGGGGATAGAAATGACAGGGCAATTAAGGGTAACTGAAGGCAAAGAAAGGCAGAGAGGAATTATGAAACCAGAAAAACTAAAAAAACCAGAGAAACCAGATAGACCAGACTGTTCCGGCCCTGACCCCTGCTGTTTAAAAGGCATGGTTATTGGTTTGTGGGTTTAGATGCTGGTTGTATTAAAGACCTGCCTACAAAAATCAGCAGCGAAAAGGGTCCTTCAAAAAGGTCGTAATCCTCGGGGGCCGGGGTAAAAATAAAAAAATGTTATAACCAATATAGACATAGGAGACATAGGAGGTTAAAATGCAGATATTGCTCCAGCATTTATTAGGTTTGTTGGGACGATTGGGCGTTGTTATCTTGCCCAATGAGATCGATACCAATAATGAAAATGTATGGAGTATCGATCCAGCAGAACGCGGAAGAGATGTACCACTTCCGTAGTAATTTGAGATACGTTAGGCTAAAAGGAGATTTAATAGGGAGGGTGAAATATATAAAATCCCTCCCTATCACTTCTTTTTTTACCATACGAAGCGAAAGACGCCAATCTTGGAGTTAAATTGGTATCATTCAGAAATACCGTAACTATTAAAGAGAAAATATATTTTAGAGGAGCTCATATTGCAATTACTGGTTATTGCAATTTTAGGTGTCTTCATTGTTATTCCAACTCTAGCCCTGAAATCAATATATTTTTATCGTTTCCTGAGATTGTAGGCATAATTAAGGATATTAAAAAGTTAGGGGTATTGACTTTATATGTGGGCGGTGGTGAGCCATTTGCGCATCCTAATTTTATCAATATAATAAAATATATACGCAGCCTTAATATTTTACCATCAATTAGTACGAATGGGTCTTTATTAACAAAAACCACATTACAAAAGTTATACGATGTTGGATTTAGACATAATTTATATGTAAGCTTAGATGGTTCTGAATCTAAAATAAATGATCGAGTGAGGGGCCAAGGTACTTACGATAGAATAATATCTGGCCTAAAAATTTTATCGGAATTCAAAAAAATACAATTTGCAATTACGATGGTGTCAAACAAACATAACATTGGAGATGCCTTAAAGACAGCGCTTTTAGCCAAAGATATGGGGGCTCGGTTTTTTAATATATGCAAAGTGGATAAAGATGGCAGAGGCGAAATTAATGAACAGTTTCTATCTATTACTCAAAGCGAGTTTTTATCAGAAGTAAGCACTATAGAAAAAAAATTTGAATGTTTGGGAAATTACTTTGGCCAAAGTTATGTATTCGCCTTACATGAAAACGACCAATGTGAATTTGTACAAGATACCGCAAATGCGAAATTTGATAATCAAAAAATTCCATTTGGCATTAGTGTGGACTATAAAAGGAATGTCCAACTAACTCCAATGAAAGTCTCTTTGGGTCTTTACACTGGATGCAATTCATTATATAATTTAGTCAAAAGGGCACTTAATGATAAAATTATTAATGAAAAATTTGTATCGTGGTTTAATAGGCTTCGGAACCAGTGACATCAATTTCGGATTTTACGGCGAAACTTTCTTAATTATGAACTTTTACGTAATCAGTGTAAATGAATAATTTGTTAATGCGCGACGGAAATAATTTCTATGCCAATCTTTATGACATAGAATTCAGCGACAAAGTAGATGACATCCCTTTTATACTCGCATATGCCAAAAAACAAGAGGGTAGAGTGTTAGAATTGGGTTGTGGTACAGGCAGAATTATAATTCCAATAGCCGAGGCAGGTATAAAAGTTACTGGAATTGATAATTCTCTGCATATGCTGAAAATTGCGAAAGATAAAATTGCCCAAAGGCCACAGGCTGTTCAGAAAAATATCGAATTGGTCCATGCTCAAATGCAGAATTTTACCTTAAGGAGAAGGTTTTCGTTAATTATATGTGTATTTAACACCTTTATGCACATAATTAGTAAGGAGGAACAATTGCAAGTGTTGAAAAATGTTCGTCAGCATTTAGAAAAAAATGGAGTGTTTATAAATGAAACTTTTATTCCCTCTTTCGCCTTCAGGGAAAAAAATGCTCAATACAAAATAATTGATAGAAAAAAAGGCATAGCATTTAAGAAAATTGAGGAATTGCGATATAATTACAATACGCAAATATTGTGTGTAAACTACATATATCAACAAATTAATAACAAAAACGCAACAGGAGACCATTATGCATACTTTTTTCAACTACGCTACACTTTGTATCCTGAAATGAGAGAATTAATGTTGACCAGCGGATTAAAAATTGTTGATGTGTTTAGTGACTATAATAGGAAACCCTTCGTTGGGGGAAAAAGAATGATTATCGTTGCGAAAAAATTGTAATAATTATTATAAAAATGCAAACACAAAAATTTCTTTATGGCAAAAAACAGATCTTGTGATAGCGCTTTACAATCTCCTACTTACATTACTTGCTGATTCTACATCCTACCAAATTCTTTACTTATCTTGCATTGGCTTATTTATCATCATACCTAAGCATTGATAACAAAATAGGTTTGGTGTTTATTTTTGAATGTTGCAGATGATCCCGGGAGTCTTATTAATATTAAATATATTGGAACTTTTTCATGAAAATTGTGGAATACATTATTAATGAGTGTATATAAATTGAATTCAGACGCTTATTGGCTTCAAGTATGGTAATTTTACAGGAAAAGGAGGTTTATGGATTTTTTAATAATCTTTTTATTATGTTCGGCAAACAAATCCCTTGAGGTGCGGTTTTGTGAGGTTGCACCAGTGGTTGACGGGTATATTG
>JBBILZ010000037.1:0-26655 GCA_037444665.1 Caldifarciminota bacterium | reverse complement strand
TGTTCCCAAAATTGCATTGCACCAACAGGTGAACAAAAGACTAAATTTTGTCTACCATCATGGTCAGTATCAAAGCCAAATCCTCGTTCATCAGCACCGCTCGGTATGACCACAACTTCACGAAAATTCAAAGCATCAACCATGTTAATAAGGATAAAAAACGAAATAAAGAGCGAAATAACTCTCATCGGCCTCCTTTTTTTTCTGGGGGAGAAGAGTAATACTTCTCCCCCAGAAGGATAATTCACTATCTCAATAAAATTATCTGTGTAGTAATTGATTTATTGGCAAGCTTTAACTCTAAGAAATAGATACCGCTCGGCAAAAGTTTTCCTGTGTCATCACAACCGTCCCAGGTAATCTGTTTGCATGATTGCATGGTTAAACCGTCAAATCGTTTTACTAATCGTCCAACAGCATCATATATATTCGCTGAGGTCGGATGATTTATGGCTGCGGAATATCTGACAACGGTTTTTTCTTTGAATGGATTTGGCGCTATTGTCAGTTCACTGGAATTTTTGAATTCTACAGTTCCGTATGACTGCGGACCACCAGATTTCGCATCAATCTTACGATAGACACTCAGTGCTGCAAGACAGGCCCCAGTATTAGCAGGATTCTTTATTGAAAAGTTAATCCGCTGCGTATGCTGATATAATTCCCGGGGAATCAAGAGATCAAAATCATAAACTTTATTTGGTCTTACCGTAAAGACATGTTTCTTTTCACCGTTTACCCAGAGTTCATAGGTTCTGTTGCTATTACCTTCAAAATAGGCAGTGCCTTTTATCTTATGGAAAGGGAATGTTGGGTCAAGGAAAGAGAGTTCATAGGTGAGTTCATTTGTGCCATAGTCAACTGAGTAATTGGTGTAAGTGATTTTTCCATCACGGTGTAGACAGAATGGAGAGATAGAATCCTGACCTGTCTCTACAATGTATAGAGGTGATTCACCACCTGGAGGACCACTACCAAACTGTTGATGAACACAGACAATCTGATAAGGTGTGGTATTGCCTTTGGTGAAGATGGTATAGAGGTCCCAGGGCGACCAGTCTCTCTGCAATTGACTGTGGCAGAAATATTCTTTTTCAGGCTCTTGAGAAACCCAGCCAAAACCATAGGTATCACTCCGGTAGCGGATATCATAATCAGATGAATTACCGATTTCACACCAGACTGAAAAATCGTGAGCCGCATTTACGGGAAACTCAGAACGAATTCCGGGTGATTGGCTGTACGGTGGGTCTACGTCAGCCCACAAATTTAATGAAATATCTTTTCGTCTCCGCAAAATCTCGTTTGGAACGCCAGAAATTTCATCATACCAAACTACAGATAAGTCATTACCATAACAATCTATGTGTGGCGACTTGTCAGCGTAGTTTGGCAGCTGTTCTGAAATCCTACGCGGTGGATTAGCAAGCGGTGGGTCCCATACACCATTATTCCGCCAGCGGTAGTAGATTTCATAGTCACCAGTCCAGGGAGCCCACTTGTCCCAGACTACATGCGGATTACCATTACCATCAACAACGATTGAGGCATTTCTATAGGCGAGGAGCGGCCCTGGTGAATAATCAAGTTCTTCAGGCCAGGCTTCAGTTGCATAAAAAGAAAACTGGTAAAAATAAATCGCACTCCAGAGTTGTTCACCACCTTCTAAAAAATTTACTGAAAATACCACATAGACAGAATCTCCATAAGTATAGACCGATGGCGGACCAGGGTCAAGCCCGGTAGTAGCAGGCAAAAGCGTAAAGCCATGCCACTGTAGCGTGCCATCCTCAAGCCAGCGATACTTTACCTCGCCCTGACCCGAGCAATAAACAATGCAGGGCATCTTTGCTATAAGCCAACCCGGAACCAGACCAATGGTTGGATACCAGCCTTCGTCTTTTCTATGGGTCTCCGGGTCTTCAATGATATGATAGGGTGTCCAGTTGGAAGCGGTATAATCAGACATACTATAGTGAACATGCAACACTCAGAACTAAAACCATTAAAAGGCAAGTTATAATCTTTTTCATTTTTTCCTCCATTTTACTCCCTGTATCTTTTACAGGGATAAGACATTTTGCGTGATAAATCACGCAACTACTGCTAAACGGACAGGGACGAGCCATACCCTTATCAATTCATTCTCGTCCATCTAAAGATGGACGCTACATTTTTCACCCTCACCTCTATCCTCTCCCTTCAAGGGAGAGGAAGTATAATTATAAGGTGTGGAAATCTCTCCCTCAGAAGAGAGAGCGACAAGTGAAAGCGCTGACATTATATTTTTCTGCTCCGATGTCAGGCGGAGCAGACTCAAACGAACCTTATAAACTCGGCAAAGAAACAACCTTCAGATTTTCTAAGACTAAGATAAGATAAGACATACTCAATCCTATATAATATTATAATTGTATCATTTAAAAAGTCAAGGGTGGGATTTAAAAAGGCTCAAGAAGGCTCGAGAGGGCTAAAGAGGGCGAAAGGGTGAAAAGGGGTGAAGAATAATCAGCGGTTGTCAGGGGGAATCAAGGGATGTAAAAAGAATTGAAGCTACGGGGATTTGACCTGTTTCTAAATCAATCCTTGAATAATGCCCGATAAATCGGGCAACTACAATATTATGATGTAAACAATGGACCGTGGTCAGGTTTTATATTGAAGTGCTCATACGCAAGTTTTGTCACTTCCCTGCCCCTTGGTGTCCTTTTTATAAAGCCTTCCATTATAAGGAATGGTTCAAAGACCTCTTCAATGGTCTGAGCATCTTCTCCTACTGCTACTGCCAGACTATTCAATCCTACTGGTCCACCCTGAAACTTTTCAATGATTGTGCGGATAATTTTTTTGTCCATCTCATCCAGTCCTCGTTTATCCACATCAAGTTTTTGTAAGGCATATTCACAGATTTCTAAATCAACAAGTTCTTTTTCTTTTACCTGGGCAAAGTCACGCACCCGTCGCAATAATCTATTTGCAACCCTTGGTGTTCCCCTTGCCCTGCGTGCTATTTCCATACCTGCATCTTTTGCTAATTTAATTTTCAAGATTTTTGCTGAGCGTTTAATAATCTGTTCCAGGTCTTCAGGTGGGTAATAATCAAGTCTGAAATTTATACCGAATCTTGAGCGCAGGGGAGAGGTGAGTAAACCTGAGCGGGTTGTCGCACCGATCAAGGTAAACTTTTCAAGTTTTAAACGGAGTGTCTGGGCACCCATTCCTTTGTCCTGGATAATATCAAGATGGAAATCTTCAAGGGCTGGATATAGATATTCTTCCACAAGTTTGTTTATCCGATGAACTTCATCAATAAAGATAATGTCGCCATACTTTAAATTACTCAATATGCCTGCGAGGTCAAATGGTCTTTCCAGTATAGGACCTGAGGTAGGATAGATATTCACATCCATTTCCCGGGCAATGATATGGGCAAGGGTTGTTTTACCCAGGCCTGGTGGACCAAATAAGAGGATGTGCTCTAATGGTTCTTTTCTTTTTTTTGCTGCCTGGATAAAGACCTTTAAATTTTCAATTGTATTTTTCTGTCCAACAAATTCCTCAAGTTTTTTTGGCCTGAGGGTTAGTTCATATATCTCCTCACCCTCAAATTTTATTCCTGAAAGTGCTCTTTCTTTCATTTGCCCTTTAATGCCTGTTTTATGAGTTCTTCAGCAGGAAGGTCATTGGGTAGACCTTTTAACCTGTTGATTGCTTCTGCCCTTGTAAGACCAAGAGAACATAGAGCGTTCAATGCCTGATTAAATGCCCCACTCTCTTTTACAAAATTCAATTTTCCTTTCATTTCAAGGATTATCTTGCTTGCGAGTTTCTTGCCGATGCGTGGCACTGATGAAAGTAGTTCAAGGTTCTCTTCTTCAATTGCACGGGCGATTTCATCCGGAGAAAAATTTGAAAGCAGGGTCAATGCGGACTTTGGTCCTAAACCAGGTACGCCTATCAGTGCTTCAAATGTATCAAGCTCTGATTTCTGCAGAAATCCGAAGACTAATATTTCTTCTTCTTTTATCAGACATTTTGTGTATACTACAATATCTGTGTTCAATTCAATATGGTCAAAGATATTTAATGGCGACTGGATAATAAAACCGATACCGGATACATCAAGTATCAAATACGGTGGAAATTTTTCTAAGACCCTTCCTTTTAATCTTCCAATCAAGGCAACCTCACTATTAGTGATTTATATTTAACCATTCACCAATTACTATTTAACCAATTTTAGTCTATGCTGGGCAGTATAGGCAATTGCCAGCGCATCTATGGCGTGGTTGGAGATACGGGACCTGTTTTGCGTAAAGACACGCTCAATTACAAATCTAATTTGTTGCTTTGATGCCCTGCCATTGCCAGTGGTAGCGAGTTTTATCTGTGCTGGTGTGTATTCAAAAAAATCAATTCCATTTTCTATCAGCAGATAAAGAATTGCACCCCGCAATTCAGAAATTTTTATCAAACTTGCCACATTTTTTTGATAGAATGCCTTTTCCAGTGATACAATATCCGGTCGGTATTGTTTTATCAATAATTTAATCTTTTCACAGATTGTTGATATTTTTTTATAATAATCTTTTTCTGCGGGTCTGATTGTGCCACAGATTGATTTTTTGCTATCCAGTATAATCCCATAGCCAGTTGCAGAAATCCCAGGGTCAAGACCCATAATCTTCATCTATCAAAATGGCTACGGGCGATATAAAATTAAGAATTGGGGGTTGTCTATTTTATGCACTCTGGTTTGATAGTTTTTCCATTACTTCATCTGCAATATCAAAATTACCATAGACATGCTGGACATCGTCAAGTTCATCAAGTGCTTCAAATAATTTCAAGACCTTCTCTGCATCCTTATCACTCAAGGGCACCGTGTTCTGAGGAATCTTGGTTAATTCACTACTGATGATTTCAATATTGTTATTCTTAAAGATTTCCTTTACTTTATTAAAATTCTCAGGTGGTGTTATTACCTGATAATTCCCTTCTTCATTAGTAACATCAAGTGCACCACCATCAAGTGCCAGACTGATTATCGTATCTTCCTCATATTTTTTGCCATCAATGACTATTATACCTCTTGTTTGAAATTGCCAGGCAACTGAGCCTTGAGTGCCCAGAGAGCCATTGTGCCGTGACAGAATATGTTTAATCTCACTCGTAGTGCGATTCCGATTATCAGTGACCGCCTCGATTAGCAAAGCCACTCCATTTGGTCCATAACCCTCATAGGTCACTTCTTCAAGGGTCTGTCCATCATTAAGTTGTCCTGTTCCCCTTTTTATTGCCCGTTCAATATTGTCATTAGGCATATTTGCTGCCCTTGCTTCTTCAATCGCAGTGCGCAACCTCGGGTTTGCATTCGGGTCACCACCACCATGCCTCGCTGCAATTGTAATTTCCCTAATTAATTTGGTAAATATTCTACCCCGGGCAGCATCAGCCCCGGCTTTTTTTCTTTTAATTTTTGCCCATTTAGAATGTCCTGACATAACACACTCCTTTACTTTTCTCTTACCATTTATATTTTAATCAAAATTTTTGATAAGTCAAGGGTAATGCAGACTCAATTCAAAAAAAATTTACATTATCATTGACATTTTAATGAATCAGAGTATCATTATCAAGGAGGTAAAAATGGAGAAGACCTTGATAAAGATGATGATGATAGTTTTAATTGTGTCAGCACTATTATTATCAAGTTGTGCACCGGGTAATGAACGCTGGGACCAAACAAAAAATCCCGGGCATAAAGCCGGATTCTGGGCAGGATTATGGCATGGAACAATCCTTATAGTGACCTTTGTTGTCAGCCTTTTTACAAAAGAGGTGGGTATCTATGAGGTAAATAATACTGGCTGGCCCTATAATCTCGGATTTATTATTGGTCTCTGTTTTACCATTGGCGCGCCCTGGCGCTGGCGACCGCGTAAACATTGATCTAAAAATACAGGAGGCGTTATGTATAAAAAAATTATTGATGCACTATTCATTATTGCGCCGTTTCTTTATTGCCAGAGTTTTCTTAATATCAAAGTTAATACTGATAATACGACACAGATTCAAAATGAACAGCAGATTGTGATCAATCCCACTGATACCCTTAATTTTGTTGCTGATCGGCGAGATTTTCGTCTTGGTTACCGTCAGGTTTGCCATGCTGCTTCCCTTGATGGTGGCATAGATTGGCTTCCCAATGTGCGTATTACCAATGTATCATTTGACCTCAGGGCAGATTCAGAAACTGAGATTGAACCTTATAATCCTTCACAACCACTTGCTGAAGGCGTCTATTTTATTACAACTGGTTTTAGAAAAGTTAGGTTTGAGATAGTAAAATAAAATAAACATTTTGCATAGGCACTATATTTTTAATATATTGTTAAAAAATCATTTTTGCATAAACTTATAATATGCATATTGCAGTCTTTGTTTCAGGTATTGCAGCAGTAATGAGCCAGGCCCTTCTTATTCGTGAAAGTCTGGCATTTTTTGCCGGTAATGAATTAGTGTCAGGCATTGTATTTTTTTTCTGGCTTTTGTGGACAGGCCTGGGTAGTATTTTATATTCAAAATGTAAGCCAAAGTTCGCACCTATTCTGACTTATGCCTTGCTGCTTTTTTTACTCTGTATCTCCCTGATGTTTTCGTTAATATTTTTCAGGATTGCACCAGTAGTATTCTCTTTACCATTTGGTGAGGTTGTTGGGTTTGAAAAGATTATAATTATTTCTGTTATAACTTTGTGTCCCACCTGCCTTGTTTTTGGTGCCCTATTCCCATCAGCGTCATCAATAATTCTGGCTCAAAAAGTTTATCTGATTGAAGGGCTCGGTTCATTCGCAGGTGGATTATTATTCTCATTTCTTTTGGTTTCTATTCTCCCTCCATTTGGGATTATATTGATAATTATATCATTATTATTATTTGCTGGTCTATTCTGCCTGAAAAAAAAATTACTGTTGATTTTATGTTTATTACCACTGTTTTTGTTGATAAAGATAGATGCCCTGGAATTTTTCTTTAGAAAGGTTCAGGTGCCCGGACAGCAACTTATTGGTCTTTACGAATCCAGATATGGAACCATTGCAATTACCCGAACTGAAAGTCAGTTAAATTTTTATTCTAATGGTTTTTTTGATTTTGCTTACCCTGATAACTACACTGCAGAAGAAGCAGTCCATTATCCTTTGCTATTACACTATAAGCCAGAAGATGTGCTACTCATTGGTGGAGGTATGGCAGGAGGAATAGATGAAATTCTCAAGCACTGGACCGTTAAAAAATTAATCTATCTTGAACTTGACCCTAAAATTATTGAAGTCAGCCGAAAATATATAAGCAGTTCGGTAGATAATAGATTGAATATTATTATTGCGGATGGTAGATTTTTCATAAAAAAAACAAAGGACAAATTTGATTGTATTATTATAAATCTTTCTGACCCGATTAATGCGCAGTTGAATAGATATTATACAAAAGATTTTTTTCAAGAAGTCAAAAGTAGATTAAAATCTGATGGATTGTTTTCAATAAGAATAACTGCGCCATCCGATATTCTGAGCCCGATTTACAAGCAGTTTCTGGGAACTATCTACCAATCACTTCAGGCGGTTTTTAAAAATATCTATGTTTTGCCTGCGGCAAAGACCACATATATTGCCGGAGACTACGCAATAACTGAAAAGATTGCTAATATACTTAAAGAGCAAATTGAACAGAGAAATTTAAACCTGTTATATGTGAACAGTTATTTCTTTGATTATAATTTTACTGAGGAAAGGATTAATTATCTGAAAACAAGCATTGAACAAAGTAGGGCATATCCTAATACTGATTTAAAACCGGTGTGTTATTATTTTAATAATATGCTCTATGGTGGTATTATATCAAAAAACCTGAAATGGTTATTTATGAATTTTTTCAAAGTGCATCCAATTATTTTTTTTCTGCCTTTAATTTTAATTTTGTTGTTCTGGCACCGCAAAACAATCATATATTTATCAGTCTTTTCAATGGGAGCGGGCGGGATTTCTGCTGAACTCATTCTTTTAATACTCTTCCAGGTATTCTACGGCTATGTCTATGCCTGGCTTGGCATAATTATCGGCTTTTTTATGCTCGGACTAACCTGTGGTACATTCATATATATAAGGTTTAAAAAGAAACTATTTGAAGATTATTCTTCTCCCTTAAAAGGAGAAGGTATGAGTGAGGGTGTCCGTATACTCTCTGTTATACAATTATCTATCGCCCTCTATTTTTCAATAATTTTGATTATGTCAATTGCTAAAATCCCCGGTGCAAACTATGCTATTGGAGTTTTAATCTTTGTTGGTGGGTTTTTTGGGGGTCTTCATTTTCCCTTATCTTTAGAAATTTTAGGCAGTAAAAAAGCGGGTGTTCTCTATGGTATTGATTTGCTCGGCTCAAGTTTTGGTGCGATGATAACCACAATTATTCTTATTCCCATCCTCGGCATTCTTCACACCCTTTTAATACTTATTGCCTTGAACATTTTAGTTGGTATTGGATTAAAGAGATTCTCGGCTAAACATCTGTTGCCATCCTGAACCCTGAAAGTATCACTCTGAACCGTGTCATGTTGAATTCATTTCAGCATATCAATTTCATCAGGGCAATTCTATTTTAGCATCCATAAAAGCTAATGCTATATAGATTTTTTAGCTCCTAAAACAGGCTCAAGGTTAAAGAACAAGACTTTTTCCACAACCTTACTTAAACAATTAAATAATTATTTAATTGTTTAAATGTTTAATTGTCTATTGACTGCACCTGAAATTTGTGTATAATGAGATATATGAGAAGAAGGATGCAGGAAACAGATTACAGGGCTTCAAGGGTTTGCCGAGTTTTAGGAAATCCAACTGCATATCAAATTTTGAAACTCTTGCATGGAAAACATAAGACACCAGGAGGTATTGCTGATGAAATGGGAATTTCTGTGCCCCTCGTATCAGCAACTTTGAGAACATTGAGGAATGTTGATATCGTGAGATATGAAACAAAAGGCAAAGAGAAAATTTATTGGATTAAAGATGATGCCATTTTTGAAATCTGCAGCAATCTTGAGAATTTTGTAAATAGAATGCGCCAGAAAAATTGGTAAGAATCATAGAAAAAATATCTTGAAACTGTGTGAATTATAAATATAATAAATATCAGATACCTGGAGGAATAAATGGAACCTTACCTGATTGAAATCAAAAATCCAGAGACAGGCAGTAGTATTTTTATTGATATGGAAGGTGTTAACGGAAAAATTTTGTTGCATATTGAAAAATTTTATATATAATTTCTGTATATGGCTACCAGGACAAATAAATACATAAATAAAAAGAAAAGCAGTAATAAAATTAATAAGGTTTCAGAAACAATTCAAAGTTATAATAATCTATATTTCAAAACGGATAAAATATATATTTATAATGAGGATATTCTAAAAATAAAGACTATTAAAGAAAGCAGTATTGATTTGATAGTAACTTCACCACCGTATAATGTTGATATCAAATATGGGGTTCACAACGATCGTATGACTTACGATGACTATTTGAAATTTACAAAAGAATATTTAGTCGTGTGTTATGACCTGACAAAAGATGATGGAAGATTTTGTCTAAATGTACCGCTCGATAAAAATAAAGGGGGTCAACAGAGTGTATGTGCTGATATAACTACAATCGCCAAAAAGATTGGCTGGAAATACCATTCTACAATCATCTGGAATGAACAAAATATATCGCGCCGAACTGCTTGGGGGTCATGGCTTTCTGCGCGGGCTCCATACGTAATTGCACCGGTTGAAGTAATTATTGTTTTATACAAAAAGCAGTGGAGAAAAATTAATAATGGTGTTTCTGATATAACGCGAAAAGAATTTTTGGAATGGACCAATGGTGTTTGGACTTTTATAGGTGAAAGTAAAAAACGGGTTGGGCATCCTGCACCTTTTCCTGTTGAATTACCTAAGCGTTGTATAAAATTGTTTAGCTACGTTGGCGATACGATTCTTGACCCATTTCTCGGTAGCGGTACAACGTTGATTGGTTGTCTGCAAACTAATCGTTGTGGTATCGGTGTTGAAATTGATACCGCTTATTGTGAATTAGCGAAAAATAGAATAATAAAAGAAGGTAGCATAGAGCAATTAAAGTTTCAGAAAATAATGGTATGAAGCAAAGAAATAAAACTATAGGAGATTTGGTTCTTGAGTATTTCAAAAAATATCCTAATTGCGATTTAAAACATGGTCCTGTAGTTGACTGGGTTGAGGTACGATATTTAAAACTTTATGGCAAAAAACCACGTGATATTTGGAGACAAATCAGAAAGTTCCATCAAAAAGGTATATTGATAAAAGTAAAAAAGGGGATATATAGATATGACCCCGCATTAATTAAAAAAGTAGAAGTTTTCGAATTTTCTCCTGAGCAAAAAGAAGATATTTTTAAAAGAGATAATTTTAGGTGTGTGGTCTGTGGAAGAGGGATAGAAGATGGAGTAGAATTATGTGTTGATCATATAAAGCCGAAAGATAGAGGTGGTACTAACACCATAGAAAACGGCCAGACCTTGTGTATGGAGCATAATCTTATGAAGAAAAATTATTCGCAAACTGAAGCAGGCAAAAGATATTTTATAAAACTTTATGAGAAAGCAGTTGCTATCGGAGATCACCGAATGATTAACTTTTGTAAACAAATTTTTGATGTATACGATGAAAAAAATATAAATTCTCATATTCCAAGACCAAATCATAATAATAGTTAGGAGGGTATTATGGATGCGTTAAAGATATTAAAAAAGGCAGGTATCAATCCTGAGGAGCCTGTTCTTTTGATTACGGCAGAAGAGGCATTAGAAAACCTTTTATTAGCGATTGAAGAATACTGTCCTGACCTAAAAGTAGATAAGATGAATAAAAAGGACCTTAAAACTTTACTGTCAAGTTATGGTTATTCTGTTACAATGTATCATCCTGAAGATTATCATCAAGAAAGAGGTGCTTTGCTTGAGAACTTCAAGATGTTACAAAAATATGGTATGACCGAAGACGACTATGATTCCATAGATTTTTGTTAGAAAAACCTGCAAGTTTCATTTTTGTAACCTTATCGAACAATGCGTTATTTTTGCAGAGTGAACTCTGCTACTACATTTTCTAAAAATGCCTCATTCAGAAATTCGTGGGTAAAAAAACTACTTCAATATTTCTGAGGCGTGGTAGGAGGAACGGACAAGAGGTCCACTGAAAATATATTTTATACCCATTGACTCACCGATTTCTTTAAATTTTTTAAATTCTTCTGGTGTGTAGTATTTCTGGACCGGGATGTGCTTTTTTGTGGGCTGGAGATACTGGCCGATTGTTACAATGTCAACTCCTGCATTCTTTAAATCCTTCAGAGTCTCTTTAATCTCTTCCTTTTCTTCACCCAGTCCAAGCATAAAACCACTCTTGGTCAAAATATTTGAATCCATCTGTTTTGCTATCTTTAAAACTTGTAAGGATTTTTCATAACCACATCGTTTATCCCGGATAAAGGGTGTTAATCTTCTAACCGTTTCAAGGTTATGGCCAAGCACAAAAGGTTTTGCTTCAACAATGTTTTTCAGGAATTCTTCTCGGCAATTAAAATCAGGAATTAAGACTTCAATTTTTGTGTATGGATTTTTTTCTTTTATTGCCAGGATAGTCCGGGCATAATGGCTACTACCTGAATCATCAAGGTCGTCCCGGTCAACAGATGTAATGACTACATATCTTAAGCCGAGTCCTTTAATAACATTTGCAACATTTTCAGGCTCTTCAGGGTTTAAATAACCTTTTGGATTTCCGGTTGTTACTGCGCAGAACCTGCAGGCTCGGGTACAAACTTTGCCCAAAATCATAATCGTAGCACTTTTCCTTGCCCAGCATTCACCAATGTTTGGACAGCGTGCTTCCTGGCAAACTGTGGAAAGGTTATAATCTTTGAGAAGTGCAGAAACCGCTTTAAATTCTTTCCCAGCAGGGAGTTTGATTTTTAACCAATCAGGTTTTTTCAATTATTCCCCTTTAATTTGCAATAGTTTAACCATTATAAAAGGTAGTTGCTTGATTTATCAAGCATTGCAATAATAAGGGCCCAATAAATTGGGCAACTACATTGGTTTGACATTATTTTTAAAAATAGTTTATCTGAGACTTTAATTTTATAAGCTATTTGTGCGTATTG
Source organism: Caldifarciminota bacterium (assembly GCA_037444665.1). GTDB lineage: Bacteria > Hydrothermota > Tepidihabitantia > SM23-42 > JAOAFX01 > JAOAFX01. The sequence goes on along the minus strand of JBBILZ010000037.1, from coordinate 14,401 downwards.
TATGTTTAATTTTTTGGTCGGCATTTCTTTTTAATTTTTATAATGCCCATATAAAGTGCGTAAATGAGTAGCGGCATTAAAATACTATTGGCAAAGCCAAAATACCAGAGTTCTTCTGTGCGGTATTCAATGTCATCTGGTGATTGATAAATTACGATATCTGAGTTCATCTGGGATGGTTGCTCATAGACACAGCGCAGTTTGGTGATATAATCACCCTCTTTAATATATTTGAAAAGATAGGGCAGGTCTTCTTCAATTGCAGAAAGTTCATCTTTAGAAATTCTGTTGGCATATAATAGTTCTGCATCATCAAAAAACATTTTGTGTTCTCCAATTACATATAAATATAATGTAGCATCCATTGATGATGAAATTGAAGAGATTCTCATAGGATAAACAATCGTATCTGTCGCAAATTTGAGACGGACTCCGGTATTAGCATAATAATAATATGGTAAAGAAGTATCAGCACGGGCAATAAAAAAGTATTGCCACTGGCGAGCTATATAGTCCTGAAAAATCTCTGTGATGCCATCCGGTAATTCATAACCATTTGTAATTAACCAGTTGGTTAATGAATCCGGGTCATCGGTCTGTATTAAAACTGTTTGTAAAAAACCGATGGTTTGTAATGCTATTACCTCAAAATAATCCCCGCCGTATTCATAATCATAATAACCTGCTCCACACCCGCCATAATTCCGCTTCATTCCGTTAAGTGCGGAAAGATTAATAAATAGACTCTCTTCCACACCATCTACTTCAGGCAGTGCAGGCAGAGGAATAATCCAGGCAAAGCCCTGATTTTCTGTAACCCGATTGAATTTAACAAGTATTGATAATTCCTCAGAATCCGGGAGAATCTTTATTATGGCGACCTGGTCTTCTCCATAGATCTCGTGGTTTTGTGTTGGAATTATACCTCCATCAGCCCAGAGCATATATCCTATAACTAATAATAACAGTAATTTTTTCATTATTTTTGGCTCCTGTTTAATCCCAAGATTAAACCAAAACCCACGGTGTTTAGAGAGGCATAATCTATTGAACGTTTGTAGTATTCATACCACATAGGATGTTCTTTTGCTTCAAATCCAATAAGATTTGTATAAATTCTTAATCCGCAGGTTATTCTGCCAAATTTTTGCATAAAATTTACACCCAGACATATCCCCATTGAACTGCGCTGGTCAGTTTTTTTGACCACCCTGCCACTATCTTCAAGTAAAGGGTAAGAAACATTTCCTGTATAATAACCGAGTCCAATATTAAATTCAATATTTTCCATTGCAAGATATTTTAATTGTATACCTGTGCCTGAGGCATTCAATGTTACTGGTAAACCGGATTTGATAAAGTATGAGTTGCTCAATGGATAATTACTATTATAAAAATAGTCAATATATATTGCCCAACCTAAATTTTTATTAGAAAATCTATTCTCTATTCCAAATTGGTATAGATGGTTGAGATAATCATCAGTATATTCATCAGTCGCAAGAATATTGGCAGAAACATAGGGATTTAACAGACTTGTGATAAGTGAAAATAGTATCATATTAAATTATAATAAAATAATTTATTATGTCAAGGGAGATATGCACAACAAAGCGGACCTTCTATTGACTTTTAAAAAAAATGCTTTATAATCTAATATGTTTGGTATAGAAGTTATCTGCTTTTTTGTTATAAGCCAGATTGATTCAAATCAGATATACTACGAGGTGCAGATGCCTTTTGATACTGAAGGGAATATCTATGAAATTGATTATACACTTCTTCACCAGCTTGATTTTTTCAAGGATTATCCAGATGCGCAAAATGCACAATTATTTTTGCAACCTGATTCATCTTTTATACTGGAGATCTATACAAAAAAGAACGGCAGTATCATAAGAGAACGAACAAAAATAAAGACTGAAGATATCTCAATAATTCAAGAACAGATTGCTTTGGTTACGGAAAAGAAAAAATTAGAAGTTGTCTATGACCGCTCAGGCTATAGAAATTTTCTCGGTAATTCTTTCCTTTTTGCGTATGCAGCGCAGGCTCCGCTGGTAGTGGCGAGTTTGGGCCCGAATGATTTCCGCACGGGTCTTGCTATCTATATGCTTACCAGTGCCTCAGGATTTGCAATTCCTTTAATGCTGACCAGAAATTGTGATGTTTCAAAGGCACACGCCAGTATGTTTTTTTCAGGTGGAATACATGGACTTTATATTGCGGGCGCATTGAGCACGATTTCTGGTGTTGATTTCTGGGAAGGACCAGGAGGTCTTTTCACTGCCTGTGGCAGTGTGATTGGTGAATATTTAGGTTTCCAATCGGTAAATAGATTTAATTTGAATATGGGGCGCGGAAATACAATTCTATTATTTGGTGATTTCGCTGGTGCTGGTGCAGCCGGCACGCTCGCGTTATTTGATAATTGGTCAGACCCCAGATTTGATGCAAAACATTATCTATCAATTTCCATTGTTGGTTTTGGTACTGGGCTCTTTGCCGGTGCATCAGCGACAAGAAATCTTGACCTTGATGATGGCGACCACTACATCTTTGGCCATTGCGGTATTGCTGGCGGTATTGCTCTGCCAATAGCTCTGTCCTGGGCAGATACAAAAGAAGGTGGAAGAATTTCTGAGAAAATGTATATATCCGCAGGTCTGGCAGGGCTTGGTCTCGGTTCATTCATTGGTTATAAGATTATTAAAGAAAAGAATTTTAGTGAGTCTGATGGAAACATAATTACTTTAGGTGGTGCTGCTGGTGCATTAACTGGATTGGGACTCGTTTATTTAGCACATATTGAAGAGGGAAGGGCTTATTTTACAGGGCTCTTGATTGGCGATATTGCAGGTGCATTTGTAACTGCTAATATTATAAAGGAAGGCAAATCTAACAAACAGGGTAATTTATACATCCGACCTGAAGGATTGCTTGGTTTTGGAATTTCATATATTTATCAAATTCCATCAAAAAATAGTATCATTTCAATAAATTTTTGAGAAATCCCCACTATTTTAAGCAGCATTCTAACTAAGATTATTTGGGGTAATATCGTAGTATTGACCCGGGTTAATTTCTAAGTATAATCTCGTATTATGAAGAATAGCAATAGAAAAATACTTTCAGGCAACGAAGCGGTTGCCAGAGGTGCCTGGGAGGCGGGTTGCCATTTTGCTGCAGCATATCCAGGCACACCTTCAACAGAGATTCTTGAGAATATTATTCAATATCCAGAAATTTATGCTGAATGGTCAGTGAACGAAAAAGTGGCACTTGAAGTCTGTGCTGGTGCATCTTTTGTCGGTGCCCGGGCAATTACTGCAATGAAGCATGTAGGTTTGAATGTTGCTGCAGACCCGATGTTTACAATCGGCTATACTGGTGTGACCGGTGGTTTTGTGATTGTAACCTGTGATGACCCGGGAATGTGGTCTTCACAAAATGAACAGGACAATAGGCATTATGCAAGGCATGCAAAGATTCCGATGCTTGAACCTTCAGATTCTAATGAAGCAAAGATATTTACAAAGATGGCTTTTGAATTGTCAGAAAGATTTGATAGTGTATTTCTTTTAAGGCTTACCACACGTATTTCGCACTCATCAGGTATTGTAGAACTCGGGACAAGGCAGGAGATTTCCTTGAAGGGCTATACAAAAAGATATTAAAAAAGATTGGTTCTACCTGCGCATGCGCGGGTTCTACATCAGAGAGTTGAAGAACGATTAAAAAACCTTGCTGATTATGCTGAGGAATTTCTTTATAATCGTATAGAGTGGCAAGATAAAAATCTTGGAATAATAAGTTCTGGTATTGCATATATGCATGCCAAGGATGTCTTTCCTGAGGCAAGTTTTTTGAAATTATCTTTCACATACCCTCTGCCTGAAAAATTGATAAGAAAATTTGTCCGTGGTGTGAAAAGGGTTCTTGTTATTGAGGAGGGAGACCCGATTCTCCAGCAGGAGATAAAATCATTAGGAATAAATGTTGTGGGTAAAGAGAAGATTCCATTGTGTGGCGAACTTGACCCTACAGTGATAAAAAAAAGTTTTAAAAAATCTGTGTATAGACCGGATATAGCAATTAAGGAGATCCCAGAGAGGCCACCAGTGCTATGCCCTGGTTGTCCAGAGCGTGGAGTCTTCTATGTAGTAAATAAACTTAAACTTATTGCTACGGGTGATATTGGTTGTTATACGCTCGGTGCTTTACCACCGTTGAATGCAATGGATACTTGTATCTGTATGGGTGCTTCAGTTACCAATGCCCATGGTATGGATAAGGCAGGTGGTAAAGATATTAATAAAAGATTAGTAGCAGTTATCGGTGATTCTACATTCTTTCACTCGGGTGTCACTGGTCTATTAAATGCAGTCTATAACAAAGGCAATTTGAATCTTATTATTCTTGATAATTTAACTACTGCAATGACCGGGCACCAGCCACATCCAGGAACTGGAAAACTTGCTCGTGGTGAAGAAGGCAAAAGGGTCTTACCTGAAGATGTTGCTCGTGGTTGTGGCGTAGAATTTGTAAGGGTCGTGGACCCAACCAATCTCAAAGAAACTGAGCAGGCAATAAAAGAGGCATTGAATTATAATGGTGTAACCGTGCTTGTTTTTCGTAATCTGTGTGCACTCCTGAAAAAGCCAAAACCATATCTTGTTGTTGATGTAGAAAATTGCAATGGTTGTAAATTGTGTCTGCGACTTGGTTGTCCGGCAATAAGTTTAAAGCAAATTTCAACAAAAGAGAAGCCTGTAGCATATATTGAACCCACACTCTGTTCAGGTTGTGACCTATGTGTTCAATTGTGCCAGCACAATGCAATCTCATCAGCAAAAAAGGATTGAGCAATGAAGAGTAAAAAAATATCTAAAAACACAGATTCACTAAAAGTGACGAATATTATTATCTGTGGTGTGGGAGGTCAGGGAATCTTACTCGCCTCAGATATTCTTTGCACTGCTGCATTTCTTGAAGGGTTTGATGTAAAAAAGAGTGAGATACATGGAATGGCACAGCGTGGTGGAAGTGTTATTACCCATATCCGCTTTGGTGCAAAAGTATATTCACCATTGGTTGAAGTGGGTAAAGCAGACTTTATTCTATCCTTTGAAAAACTTGAGGCATTGAGATACAGTTATTTCCTGAAAAGGGATGGTGTATTGATTGTAAATGACCTTGAGCTTGCACCGATGAGTGTGCTCACTGGTGACAGAGAGTATCCGAAAAATATCATTGATATTCTAAAACAGAATGGTGAAATCTATTTAGTTCCTGCCCAGAATATTGCATTGGAATTGGGGAATGTCCGTGCAGTAAATGTTGTGCTTTTAGGCAGTCTCGCACGATTTTTGACTTTTAAAAAGCAGGTTTGGCTTGATGCGATTAAAGAGAATGTGAAACCCCAGTATGTAGATATAAATATCAGGGCATTTGAAGCAGGGAATAGGGAGTAAGTAGTAAGTAGTAGGTAGGAGGGGTTAGTAGTGGGGGAGATAGGAAGGTTTGATGTTTTTAATGCCATTGAAGATGCTATTGTACACATCAGGATATTCAAGTGCAATCTCATTTAAAAAATTTCTAATTGTCTGCCGTTTTGATATCTGATAATATGGACACTTATTTACATTTTCTGGAATCTTTAGAAGCTGGGCAATCTTTCTAATCTCTTTTTTATCAAGATAGTATATTGGTCGGATAAAGGAAAAACGACCCTGAATAACTGATTGTCTGGGAACGAGTGTTGAAATCTCGCCATTGTAGATTATGTTCAATAGAAATGTTTCTACAACATCCTCACGATGGTGGGCAAGGGCAACCTGAAAGATATCCAATGATTCAGCATATTCTAATAATTTACGCCGCCGCTCGCGGGCGCAAAAAAAACATTTTTTTTCAACCAGTTGCAGACGTTTATTGATATTTGTCTTTACTATGCTGCATGGAATCTCTAAACCTTTGCAGAATTTTTCAATTATACCTGTATCCCACCCTGAAAATCCCGGGTCAATATGACAGGCATAAATATTCCAGTGTTGCTGGAAGTGGTCATTGTATTCTTTTAATAGAAATAAGAGGACCAGACTATCAATACCACCTGAAGTACCAACGACGACATCCGAGTTTTTTCCCAGAATATTGAATCGCTCAATGACCTTTCTGACCGATGAAAATGTTGACTTTATTAATTTTAATGTTTTTGCCAATGAGAATTTTATCTCAGCACAATGAGCTGTTTTATTAACACACCCCTTTTTGTCTCAAGGCGATAAAAATAGACGCCATTTGGAACAGGAATACCTTTTTCATCATCAGCATACCAGGGAATGGTGTGAGTGCCTTTGTTATAATACCCGCTCGCAATAACTTTTACGGGTTTTCCAATCAGATTATAAATGGTCAGTGTGATGGTCATTGGTTCATTTAGTGTAAATTCAATTTCAGTATAGTTTTCAACTGGATTGGGACGATTTTTGTTAAGGGCAATAATATCACTTTTTGTTATTGTTCCCGGAGAAAGTATTTTTAATGTTTTATCATCGCGGTCAAATAGTATCATTGAATTATCTGTGGAATAGATAAAGATTCTTGAACCAGGAGAGATATTCTGAACTAAAATTTTGTTTTCTCGCTCACCATTAGGTTTCAGAACGATGATTGAATCTTTAAAGAGAATGTAGTTTTTTCCATCCTGGCCGGTTGTGAAATCAAGAATAGGTTCAGAGGCACTGAATAGCAGCTGGCTCTTATAAGTTGCAGGATTATTTAGTTGGCCGATTGTCCAGAAAAAGAGTTGGTTAGCTGCCATTGTGTAAATTATTAAATCGTTTTTCTGCTCTCCAATATTGGTGAGGATGGAAAATTTTTCAACGGTTGTATTCAGCGTGCCCAATATTTCTTCACCATAAGTAAAAATTATACGATTACCTTCAGAGATAGCAATGATATTTTTTTTATTAATTTTTGCCGCTTCAATCTGAACTGGATTTGTGATGCTCAGCGATAGTGCACGACTTTCATTATCTGTGTTTAGAATCAGGAGTCTATTATTATCAATTAAGAAGAATTCTCCTTCGCTGTTAAGCGTAAAAAGTTTGCTATTTTGAGTCTCTGTTAAGAGCGTGAGTCCTTTTGTGTTATAGTCAAATTGCGAAAGGGAGGATTTGGTTAGAATCCAGATTTTGCCATCAAATCCAACTTTTATATCATTAACAATGATTCCTTTTGGCAATGTAAATTCTTCGCGCTGCTGCCATTCAGCCGCTGATAATAGAACAATAAAAAATATCACGATTATTTTTTTCATAAACCCCCTTGATTAAGATGCTAAACAGGTTATTGGTTCGGAATCCTAAACATCCAATCCTGCATTTTGCTAATCTGTCCATTATCTTCATCTTCTATTCTATATTATATTTATAATCTTTATTTTGTCAAGACCATTAATCAGTCTCCCAGCCCGTCAATTTTTATGGTTTGAAATCAAAAGGTATCTGGATACTCTGCTCAAATGGTTCTCCATCCTTTGTTGCCGGCTTAAATTCCCATTGTTTTGCAGCAGTGAGTGCTGCATCTTCACAAGCAGGATTACCAAAACTTGAATAGATGCTGGCTGATTTCACTTTACCATCGGTTCCCACTAATACTTTAACTACAACCTTGCCTGTTGCACCAATTGCTTTTGCCGCTTCCGGATATTTGGGTTTGATCTGTTTAACTGGGACTGGCCTGGTTATAACAGAAGGTTTGAATGGCGTTGTCGTTGGTGGTGGAGTAACCGTGGCGGTAGTTTCCTTGGATGCGGCAGCCGCCTCTAATAATTTTTCAGGCGAGACTGCTTGTGCAGGTGGTTTGGTTGTCTCTACTTTTGTTTCTGTTTTTGTCGTTGTCGGCGTGGTTGTAGTAGGGGTGGTTGTGGTAGGTGTCGTTGTTGTAGGTGTAGGTGTTGGGGTGGGTGGTGTTATGACTGCTGCGACTGTAACCTTTCTTTCTGATGCTGGTATCCAATATGTGTATGCACTGGCAAGATTAACTCCCTGGCCTGTTCCTTTTACCCTTTTGTAGGTGGCAGAAATTTCATTTGGCACAATAAGAAATGTATATGGCTGGTCCTCATAAACAATTCGCTGAAATTCACCCCAGACTTCCTTTGCCTTTTTTCTATTTAGCAATATTGTTCCGAGTTCAATGAGTGAATCAACTGCGGTATTTTTGTAACTTATAAAATTAAATTTACCGCGCTTCGGGTCAGAATGCCAGTAAAGTGTTGGGTCAATTTTATCGCCAACACTCCATCCCATAATAAAACCGTCGTATTTACCACTCAAGAGTGCTGAAATAAAAGAGTTTACATCCATTTTCTGGGCATTGACCTTAATCCCCAGCTGGGTTAAATAGTTCGTAACATAGGATAAGATCTGGACTCGTTCCGGGTTCTCCACATTGGCAATGATTGTGAGGGTAAAGTCTTTTCCATTCTTATCAAGGATTTTATTGCGGTTGCGGTCCTCAAAGCCTCTTTGTGTCAAAATATTTTTTGCCTTCTCAAGGTTGTATTCCACTGTTGCGATATTTTCATTAAATGCCCAGGATGAATGGGGAAGAGGACCAAGTGAAATTTTACCCATTCCGAGGAATATGTCATTGAGTATCTGGGTTCGGTTGATCGCCATTGTTAATGCCTTACGAATTTCTTTATCCTTTAAAAATTCGTTATTTAGGTTCCAGCCAAGATAGATATAACTGTTCCCGGGCTTTGAAGCAACATTAATATTCTGGTTACCGGACAACCTCTTTGCCTCAGCCGGACTGAGGTTCAGGGCAAAATCTAAATTGCCCTGTTCAAAATCAGTAATCATTGCCTCAACATTGTTATAATATTTTATGATAATTTCATCCAGTGGAGGTCTGCCCCGATAATATTCATCATTAGCAGTTAACACAAGTCCAGAATTGGGAACCCATTCCTTGACCCGGTAAGGTCCATTTCCTACTATTTTGCTCTTTCCAAATTCGTCACCAATCTTTTCATAGATGTGTTTGGGAATTGGCATTATATCCGAATCAGTAATAAGGTTTGCATAGACCTGATTGAATGTGAATTTGATCGTATATTTATCAATTAACTCTACTTTTTTAATTATATTGAATGAAGAAACAAATGGATAATTGGTTTTTGGGTCCACCATCTTTTCATAGGTGTAAAGGACATCTTCTGCAGTGACTGGTTCACCATCCCACCACTTAATATCTTTTCGCAGGTAGTAAGTGATCGCCTTAAGGTCTTCAGAAAATTCCCAGGATGATGCCAGTTCTGGTTTCATTTTACCTGTGGCATCTATCCTGTGCAGTTTCATAAACAACAGGTCAAGTATTTCATTTGAACCGAGCACATTGGGCTGTAAGGGAGAGATAGTGCCTGGTAAATCTGTGGTCCCAATCACCATTTTCCCACCCTGCTCGCCCGTTAACTTTTCTTCTTTCTTAGCACAACTAAAAATTGTTAGTGCAATAACTATTAATATAATTCCAAATTTTTTCATATTACCCCCTTTTATTTATAAATACATTATATGCCAAAAATTATTCCTGTCAAGATTTATTTTTAAACCATTCAATCAATTTTACCAGACCTGTTTCAAGGTCAACTTCAGGTTCCCATTTAAGAAGTTCTTTTGCCCTTGTTATATCAGGTTTTCTGCGGTGCGGGTCATCTTCAGGCAGAGCTTGAAAAACAAATTGACTCCTGCTATTACACAATTTTTTAATCTTCTGAGCGAGTTCTAATACTGTAAATTCATTGGGATTGCCAAGATTAACAGGCATTGAATAATCTGTTCTTGCAAGCTCTACGATTCCTCTAATAAGGTCGCTGATGTAGCAAAAGCTTCTTGTTTGATTGCCGTCTCCGAAGATTGTCATAGGTTCATTTTTTAATGCTTGGTTTATGAACGTAGGAATGACACGTCCATCACCTGAGCGCATTCTTTCGCCATAGGTATTAAAAATTCGTACAATTCCGATTTTAAGGCTGTATTTTCTATGATATGCCATTGTAATTGCTTCAGCAAACCTCTTACCTTCGTCATAGACAGAACGGAGACCAATGGGATTGACATTACCCCAGTACTCCTCTTTTTGGGGATGGACCAAGGGGTCACCATAAACTTCACTCGTTGATGCGAGGATGAATTTTGCTTTTTTATTAAGTGCCAGTTCCAGCATATTTATTGTGCCCAGGGATGCGGTCTTCATCGTCTCAATAGGATATTTCAGATAATCAAAAGGGCTCGCCGGAGAAGCAAGATGGAAGATGAAATCTATACTCATATCAATCCTACCAAGAGAACAGACATCCGTGCTAAAAAATTTAAATTTTTTATTTCCTGAATGGTGTTTGATATTTTCTTCCCGGCCCGTAATCAGATTATCAACCGCAATGACTTCGTTGTCTCCTTCTAAGTAGTAATCAACAAGGTGTGAACCAATAAAACCTGCACCGCCAGTGATCAGTATCTTCATCTTCCGATTCCTGTATAAATAAATCCGATTTTTTTCATTTCTTCGGGTTCAAATAGATTCCTGCCATCAAGGAATACGGGTTGTCTCATCAATTCTTTCAATTTTTTAAGATTCAGATTCTTGAATTCTTCCCATTCAGTTACAAGAATAATACCATCAGAATTTTTTGCTACACTATAGGCATCAGGGCAATACTCAATATCAGGCATAACTTCTTTTGCCCTTTCCATTGCTACCGGGTCGTATGCCTTTATTGTTGCACCCTGCCTTTTTAACTCATTGATTATTGTGATTGATGGTGCAAACCTCATATCATCTGTATTTGGTTTGAAAGATAGACCGAGAATTCCAATCTGTTTGCTTTTTAAATTCCATAACAGATTTTCAAGTTTTTTCACCACATATAACATCTGTTCTTCGTTTATCCTTTCTACCTCTTTCAGTAGTCTGAAGTCATAGCCTAATTTCTGGGCAATACCGATGAATGCCTTCAGGTCTTTGGGAAAACAGAATCCACCAAATCCAGCGCCGGCATTTAAAAAGTCTCTACCAATCCGTTTGTCCAATCCAATGCCTTCAGCGACTTTTTTTATGTCAGCACCAGATTTTTCGCAGATGATTGATAGGGCATTGATAAACGAAATCTTCATAGAGAGGAAGGAGTTTGATGCATGTTTTATCAATTCCGCACTTGCGAGGTCAGTGATCATCTTTGGGGCATTGATCGGCTGGTATAGCTCCAAAAGTTTTTCTTTTGCCCTTTCACTTTCAACACCGAGGACAATACGGTCTGGTTTTAGAAAGTCATTTATTGCTGAACCTTCTCTTAAAAATTCAGGATTTGAAGCAACATCAAAAGGAATGTCCTTTTTATTAAATCGTTCAATCACTGTCCTTATCCATTTTCCAGTCTGCACTGGAACTGTGCTTTTTTCTACTACAATTTTATAATCTTCCATTGCTTCACCAATATCGCTCGCTACATTCTCAATACTGGAGAGGTCAGGCTCTCCACTCTCTTTTGGCGGAGTGCCTACGGCAATAAAGATAAAGAGTGATTCACGCACCCCTTCGTTAATGGAAGTAGAAAATTTTAATCTTCCAGTCGCAACATTCTTTTGCACAAGTTCTAATAAGCCAGGTTCATAAATAGGAATCTTTCCATTTTTTAAAATTTCTATTTTTTTCTCATCATTATCCACACAGATGACATTATGTCCAATCTCTGCAAAACAGGTTCCTGAGACAAGTCCCACATAACCTGTGCCAATCATACAGACTTTCATAGACCTCCCTTTGTGATAAATGCCTAAATACCAAAATGCCTAAATGCCTAAACATTGGAAGTTTTTTTATAAAAAATAAAGAAAACGCCGCCAAGTAAAGACCACAGAAAGATTAAAAAGAATGAAACAAGAGAAACAGTAATTGATACTTCGCCATTTAAACCTGCACGCTGGAACAGAAATACATAGGCGTTTTCTCTTACTCCGAGGGCATTGAATGATATCGGAATCATTGAGATCACATTAATAATGGGCAAATAGATAAAAAAAGGCAGAAGCGAAACCTCAAAATTGCCCATACTTTGCAAAACCAGATAAGGAGCAATTGCAAGGAGTGCCTGGATAATGATTGACTGGATAATACACAAAATAATCACACCCCAGGCAGAGCCAAAATCGGTCATTGTTCTATGGAGATTATTTATCCTGTCTCCAATTTTAAGCAATTTAATCTTTACCATTATGGGTGCAAAAATTGCATAGACTCTTTCAGAAAAGAGTATAAAAGTCAAAAAGATAAGGGCAAACAATCCAATAATCATCAATAAGATAAATTCGGTTCTTTTCTGGAATAGATAGAGATATACCACTGCAAAGAGACCAAAGATGAACAATCCAACAAATCCAAGAATTCTGTCAGCGAGGACAATTGCTAATGCATCAGTCTTTCTGTTTTTCATTGAATACAATACACGCATTACATCGCCGCCGACTGTTGTGGGTAAAAAATTATTAAAAAATAGTGAGATAAAATAGATAATCAGCGAGTTTTTGAATGGCATTGCCATTCTTTTATAATCAAGCAATACCTGCCATCGCCAGGCAGAGACAACTATGAATAAAAAATATGGAATAAGAGCATAAAGCAAAAATTTTATATTTAGACTTTTAAATTGAAGAAAGATTTTTTCTATATCAAGTTTTATAAGAAGAAATACAATCAATAGAATTCCGATTAAAATTCTCAATAGATTCCAGAATAAGTTCAATTTTGACTTTTTTGTATCATTGGTAGTCTGCGAAATCATATTTCAAATTCAGTGTTTTCACTCAATTGATGGTTTATCAGGATGTTCAAATTTTTCAATGCGGTCAAGGATTGCACGGATTGATTCGCCAATCAGTCCTAATGAAAAGAAAAGGATACCTGAGACAATAAAGAGAATTACAAGATATAATAAAGGCCTGAAACCATGTCCCAGAATTCTCAAGACAACTGCAATTATTCCAATAATTATACCGATGAGTATCTGCACCATCCCTGCTGTTCCAAAATATAATAATGGTTTTTGTATAAAAGACAATTGAAATTTTACTGCAAGGAGGTCAAAAAAACCGATGATGATACGGGATTTTTTTTGATATTTTGGTTTTCCATATAGACGCGGCTTCAGCGTAACTGGTATTTCTTTGACCAGAAAACCATATTCATTTGCCAGCGGAACAATGTAGCGGTGCCAGTCACGGCGTAATGGTATTGCCTGTAAAACTTCCCTTCTAAATGCTTTTATTGCATTCATATCGTGGACTTTTAAATTAAATAATTTTCTACCACACCAATTATAAACACTGGACACGAATTTCTTTTCATACCTGCCCTGTTTCCAGCCTGTTGCCACATCTGCATTATTATTAATAATAAGGTCAACAAGTCTGGGAACATCGGTTATTTCAAATTGCATATCTGCATCATATATTACTAAAATTGGTGCGTCAGTTATTCGGGCTCCAGTAATGATTGCCTGGGTTTTGCCTAAATTCCTTTTATGCTGTGCCACTTTTAGATAACTTCTTTTATAATTTTTTAATGCCTTCTGAGTAGAGTCTGTTGAACCATCATCTATGAAGATAACTTCGTAATGCGGGTGTGTTTTAATGAATTCATCAAACATTGCGATGAGATGCGGGATATTTTCATATTCATTATAGGCAGGTATTAAAATGCCAACCTTCATAAGTATTTTATTATATACATATATAATAAAAAGTCAAATAAAAAGTAGGTATTGACAAACTTTGTTTTTTGAATATAATTATAATCAGGCATACTTGATGTTTGTTGGTGCTGGATTAAAAATGGTAATTGATATTCTGGGCAGTTACTCATTGGATTAATCCCCAATTTAACAGAAAGAGGCTTGAAAGGAGTAAAAATGCCAATATATGGTAAGGTTAAGTGGTTTGATAGTCGTAAGGGTTATGGTTTTATTGCAAAAGAAGATGGAACTGGTGATGTATTCGCCCATTTTCAGGAAATCGTCGGTGAAGGCTATCGCACGCTTTCTGAAGGTGAAAGAGTTAAATTTGAAGTTACAACTACACCTAAAGGACCAAAAGCCACAAACATAGAGCGGGTGTAGTGCATAGCACTATGACGCAAAAAAGAGAGCCCCTTATTGGGGCTCTCTTTTCTCAAATTGCCTTTATCCCCCTGATATCCTTTTATTCCTTCTGATAATCATTGATACCCTTTGTTTACGAAATGGGCCTCGTAACCGTTAAACAATGCGCGATCTTTTCAAGGGGTATCCCCTGAATATTTTGTAAATAATCTGGCAATTACCATTTTTTTTATC
>JBBILZ010000036.1:0-26705 GCA_037444665.1 Caldifarciminota bacterium | reverse complement strand
TCTATTAAACAATCTTCTTATAAAATCTTTTGGACCTGTTCCCCATGGTTTTCCCTTTTCAATTCCAAACCATCCTTTCTTTTGCAAGAAATACAGAAATACAATCTGACCTAAAAGTTTTTTTGCAAAGTCAACGGTGTTTATGTTCTTGGATTCAAATTCTTTTTTCACCTTTGTATCTTTGCGAACAATTTTATCCAGTTCTAATTTCGTTCTTATAAAAAGGTCTCTGTATTTTTGGAAGAATTCTTTTGTGACGATTTCAACATTAAATGCTTGTTCTAAATCTTCAAGGGTAGGTCTAAAGTCATCATCCTTAAGTATTTTAAAAAAACTGCTTTGAGCAGTATGGCTCTTTTCGTTTTTTCCAACAAGGAAAGACCATCTTCTTGCTGGCGTGAATTCTTCTTTAACTTTAATCTTACCGGAGGGAGTTTCTTGAAAGCGGTAATCCATCTTAACAAGGGAAAATCTCCAATCTTCATTATTAGGTGAGATAAATGCAACAAGGGCTGCGTCTTTTAACTTTCCTCCTCTACTTCCTTTAAGGTACCAGGCAACAAAGTTTCTTTGCATTGTTCTTGCTCGCTCAAGCGAGGTCTCTCTTTTTAGATTGACAATCAGTAAATCAATTTCTTTATCGTCATAGGTGTACTTACCAACTCTTTCTAACGAACTTATATATTTTTCAAAGGCATCAGGGATGTAATTGCCTTGATAAACAAATGGCGTTCCTTCATAAGATTTTAGTAGATTTCTAAGAAAACGGGTAAAACTATTTATGTCAAAAGAATTTTCAAATGTTTCAATTACAAGTTTTCTTGCTTGTTCCCTATTCATCGCTGTCCTCTGCTAAATAAAG
This sequence comes from Caldifarciminota bacterium, assembly GCA_037444665.1. Lineage (GTDB taxonomy): Bacteria > Hydrothermota > Tepidihabitantia > SM23-42 > JAOAFX01 > JAOAFX01. Next base: position 25,843 of record JBBILZ010000036.1, on the reverse strand, counting down.
TGATAATATAACTTCCCTTTTTCCTTCTGGTATAGCATATACTTCTGCATAATGGCTTTTAAGAAAGGTAGGTGAGATTTCTCTTTGTAAGACACCTATTACTTTTAATGGATTCTGTACCTCGTTTCCGAGCTTGTTTAGTGCATTGAGTGCTTTCTTTACTGTTTGTTTTGGCAATGCTCCTTGTTCAAGCCGGGTTATGAGTTTTTTAAGGTATTCTTCCTGCTGTTCAGTGAGTTGTTTGCTATTTTTTTGTGTTACTTTTAGGATTTTTAGAAGTTTTGTATAGCTATCCGTCCCCCCACGCCTGCGAGTTTCAATGATCTCTTCAATAGTTGCGTTAAAGAAAGCGCTTTTATTTTTATCAAGGAGTTCATAGTAATCCTTAAGAGGTAGTTTTGCTCTTTCTTCATTTTCAGTACTTTCAAGAATTTTTACGGCGGTCAGAAAATCAAGTTCAAAAGTAGAAGTTTTATTTGAACGGAAGAATTTCATTAACTTACCCTTTCTAAAAAAAGTAATTAAAGAATTAGCAGAAGCAATATCTTTTAAAGATTGAGAATAAAACTTTGCAGAACGAGCCTTCTTGGGAAGTCGCTTTATCTTTTCAAAGAGTTCAGGATTTTTATCGCGGATATCTTCAATAATTCTTAAATACTTAAGTTCGCTTTCTTCTTCCTCATCTTCTGTAATGGTTTTCTTTGAAAGTAGTTTATCAAACAGTTCATGGGAAGAGACAGGTTCGCCTTCAGTGAGTATTGCGCTGTCACCACCAAGCAGTGTCAGAAATGCTTCTATTTTTGAACAAGCAATGTTTGTAAGTTCAATTTCAGAGTCTGCTTGTTTTGTCGGGAAAAAGTTGAAAGTGTGAATTTTATCAAATGGTGTATCTATTCTGTTAACCCTTCCAACTCTTTGCATTAATCTTGTTGGATTCCAGGGTATATCGTAGTTTATCACGATATTTGACCTATGTAGGTTAACACCTTCAGAAAGAACCTCGGTTGAGACAAGAGTTCTATAATCATCTTTTTTATTTCTTGCCCTTGCATCAAAGTTTTCTATTACTCTATCTCTCACTAATTCTGGAGAGTTGCCATGAAAGAGGAGGGCAATTTTACCTATGTTGTTATTTATGTTTTCAGTCAAATACTCTGCTGTCTCTTTTGACTCTGTAAAGATAATTATTTTCTTATTTTTTAGGATTTGGTTATTTCTTAATTCATTTAGCAAGGTCTTAAGTTTTGGGTCTCTTCTTATAGATTCCCACATAGATTTTATCTGTTTTAAAATTTCAAAGTCAATTTTTAGGTCTTGTGCAAAGTCAGGTCTAAAATCTTGGCTGTTATATTTTTCTGCTTTTCCTTCATCAATAAGATTCTGGATTGCCTCATCATCTCCTTGTTCTATAAGTTCAAAAATTTTATTTATATATCCTTTGCTTATATAAACATTTCCCTCTTTATATTCTTTGATAAACATCTCATAGGAATTGATGAACCTGTCAATGCTTTTTCTAAATGCATAAAAACTACTTTCAAGACGTTTTATAAGGAGCACCTTCATAAAACCGCCCATATTTCTTTGAGATTGCTCTTCAAGTTGAGAGATGGGTTTGGTTAAATAAAGTAATGGCATATAACGAGTATATTTGAATTTCTGTGTTATTAACTCTACAGTTTGCATAAAGATTCTGTCTTCATCATCGTTTAACTGGTAATAAAAAGGCTTTGGATCTTCTACTTCTGGAAATTTAACATTGTTTTTCTTTAAGTCCTCTTCAAAATATTTTTCAATTTCTGATCTTGTCCTTCTAACCATCAAATATTTCAAGACCTTATCGCGGATCTCTTTTGCATTACTTCTTGTTATTTCAAGGAACTTATTAAAATCTTTCTGACGGTCAATCATTTTTAGCCGTCCCTCAAGTCCTCCAAAGAATCCTTCAAGATTAGGTAAACCAGGAATTGTGCTTTTTCTTACATTTTGGAATAACTTAATCTGTGAAAGAATATCTCTTGGTGAGTTATTATATGGGGTTGCAGAGACCAAAATTACCCTTTTCCCACGGCAAATTTCAGCAAGATCTTCGTAACTAATGGTTGTTTCTGTCCTGAAACGATGAGCTTCATCTATGATTATATTCCTATACTCTCTTTGTTCAGTCAGTCGTTTTGCATCATCAAGTTTTCCAGTAGATACAAAATCAGCAGGAATATGGAAATCAGAAAAAACATTTGGCCAGGAACCAGGATTATTTTTGTTAAGAAGCACAGGTGGCGCAATGACAAGAGTTCTACCATCAAGTTGTCCAGCAAGCATAGTAGCCACATAGGTTTTACCGAGTCCTACTACATCGGAGATAAAGACTCCACCATATTCTTCTAATATCTTCTTTGCATTCAGAACTGCCTGTTCCTGATATTCAAATCTTTTAAAACCATAAGGCAAATATCTTGTAAAAACTTCATCTTTTCTTGTGAGTTCATCCTTAAAATACTCGTATAAAAATTTAAGATAGAGTTCGTAAGGGGTAATATTTTGATTAAGCCAGGTTCTTTCATTTATTGTCTGAATGTATTCTTCACTAACATCAACGGCATTTTCCCATAATTCTTCAAATTTATTCTTTGCAAACTCATAATCAGAAACATTTTTTAACTCAACATTAAATTCAAGGTTGTCTACAAGTCCTGATTGGGTAAAATTGCTTGAGCCCGTTATGACCCTTCCTACATCTCTGTCACCTTCTCTAAAAGTCATAATATATAATTTCGCATGAAGATTTTGAGAGGGATAAGCCCTTATTTGTAGTTTCCCTTCTTTTATCCATTCAATAAACTTTGGAATCCCTTCTTCTATATTCTGATTATCTTCTGAATCAGCCATTTCATTCTCTACTATGTTTTCAATTTTTTGCTTTGTTTCTGAATGAGAGAATAAGGACCCATTCGAACGTTGACTTACTGCATCTTTTATCAAGTCAAGTGTTTCTTTGGTGGTTCCAATGCCAATAAGGATCCTAACTCGCTGCGTGTTTTTTAATGACTTATATATGGCATAAAAACCACTTACATAAAAATAGGCAACCAGACAATCAAAAAACTTGCAATCCTTTATCAGTTGCTCAAATCTATCCTTCAGTGTTTTACCCGGCTCATTTGCGATAAATGTTAAATCTAAAGGTATGCTCTTTCTTTCAGCTGAATTTATCTGCGGAAGCGAATATCCCTCTTCTTTAGCCATGAATTACCATCCCTAACTTTTGTAGTATTTCTCTGTCATTTTTAATGTTGCCATCCCCGTAAATTCCATACCATTACTATTTATCACACACATTATAACGTTCTCCCCAATCTTGTCAAGTATAGTATAAAAATTTCATGTAACTGTAGTTCGTAAAAAATTTTTTTATGATGAAATTTTCATCACCATAAATGCCAGAGGCATTTGCTAAGTATTGGTATCCATGATTTACATCAGGACAAGTTTTTCCAAAACCCACATTACATTATAAATATTTTGTATTAAAAATCAAGGGGTATGTCAGGTGAGTCCTCTCTATTTTTTAGATTTATTTTCTGCCTTTGCCAAAGATGAAATCACCGCGGTGTGAGATAGTAGTTGTGGACTCATCGGAAATAGATTAAATTTTCTAATCTACAAAGAATAATAAAGTAGAGACAGGGCTTGACTCTAAAGAGATAAAAGCCTTACGGCTTAACTCCATATACAAATCAAGGGTTGTCCCTACAAAAAATAGAAGGTCTCATAAATGAGGCAACCGCAATGACATTGAATTATGAATAATCCAGGTTAATACACTGTAAAATAAATTTTTTCTATGTATGATTTTGATTTATCATTTGCCCTTGCTTCAAGTTCGTATCTGCCTGGTTTTGGCTGCCAGAGATAGGTTGTTTGGTTCTCACATAGTTTCTTGCCATTCAGATACAGGGCAAAGGATTCTATGCCTGAATCTATCTCAATTTTAAAGGCGATTGCCTGGTTTTTATAAGGAATGTGGGGGTCAAGTTTAAAGATATCACCGTTTTGTGGATGGAGAATGCAAAGATTACGGACAGGGATAAACCCTGTCCCTACATTGGGAATTTTGTTTTGTAGGGACAGCCCTTGTGGCTGTCCGTTGTTTCGGACAGGGACAAGCCCTGTCCCTACATCATTGCTGTTGTTTCGGACAGGGACAAGCCCTGTCCCTACATCGTTCCCGTTGCTTCGGACAGGGATAAACCCTGTCCCTACACAATAATAACAGGTATCTTTTGGTTCGGTTCCGGGAATAAAGATTTCATCAATAGCTGGACAATGCTTGCCTGCTATTAATCCACTCTGAGCACATATTTTGAAATGCACCAGTGTCTTTGGTTCTTCAAAGTCTTCAGGATATCCATCCCTGTGCAATTCAATCATAATATCCCTGAATAGTGGTCCAGCACCAGAAATACCAGAAACCCCATTCATTGGTGCACCATCAAAATTTCCTACCCAAACACCAACTGTATACCTTCCTGTAAAACCAATACACCAGTTGTCTTTAAAATTTTTTGTTGTGCCAGTCTTTACTGCACAGGGAAATGGCAGGTTCAAAGGCGAATCATCACCAAATGCCTTAATCCTGCTTGAATTATCAGAAAGAACATTGGTTATTATATATGCTGCCTCTTCAGAGAAGACCCTCTCCCCTATTCTTTCAGATTTTTCATTCTTTATGAATTTGTATTGTGTCCACATTCCCTTATTAGCAATTGCCCGATAAGCATTCACAAGTTCAATGAGTTTTACTTCTGCAGCACCCAATGAAAGCGAGTATCCATAAAAATTCGGGTTTTTAAATAAGGTTGTAAAATGGAGCCTTGTAAGAAATGTATAAAAATTTTCTACGCCGATCTTATCAAGGAGGATGACTGCAGGAACATTGAATGAAGAACCGAGCGCTTCCCTTGCCCGGACAAGTCTGTGATATTTATTGCCATAATTTCTCGGTGCAAAGACTGTGCCATCTGGTAATTTAAATTCAGTAACCGTATCATTCATCAAGTAACTCATTGGAAAACCATTCTGGAGTGCTAAAATATATAAAAATGGCTTTAAACTTGAACCAGGCTGGCGCAATGAAACACAACCATTCACCTGGCCTTCGTTTTCTTCAAAATAGTCCTTTGAACCAACCATTGCCATAATCTCGCCGGTCTTTGTATCAATAACAACAATTGAACCCTGGTTGACATTGTATTTTTTTAAAGCATTTATTGAAGTAAATAATATTTTTTCTAACTTTTCCTGTAAGTTGTAATCAATTGTTGATGTAATAGTTGAATATGTTTTTGTAATGTTCTGACTTAAAATAAAATCAACAAAATGGGGTGCCCTGAATAATATCTTCTTTCTATTCACTATACTTTGTTCGTTCTTTGCACAAAGATATGAGAACGTGTCTATGAGTCCATATTTTAAAATTTTCTCTAACAAATCAATTTTGTTCTTTTCAGTAAGAAGAAAATTTTTTATTGGATGGAGTAATGATGGTGCCTTTGGGATTTGTGCTAACAAACAGGATTCACTCAAAGAAAGGTCTTTTGCTGGTTTATTAAAATAAAACCTTGCGGCTGCCTCTACCCCATATGTCTGGTTTCCATAAGGTGCCCTATTAAGATAGATTTCAAGTATTTGCTCTTTATTTAGATAGAGTTCCAATTTTAACGCATAAATAATCTGTATAAATTTTTTTAAAATATTCAGATTTTGATAATTTAATAAAATCTTTGCTACCTGCATTGTGATTGTAGAACCACCAGAACGAACCTTACCCGAACTGATATTCTCATAAAGTGCCCTGAAAAGGGCAATAAAATCTATTCCTTTGTGCAGAAAAAATCTTTTATCTTCCCTTATTATGGTTGCCTTTATCATATCAGGTGAAATCTCTCTTAATGGTTTCCATACACTCGTCTTATAATCCTTAGATAAAACCTCTCTCAAAAGGGTGCCGTTCCTATCAGTAATTATAAAAGAACTGAATTCAGGATAAAGTGAACCCTTTTGAGGAGGTATCATAAAAAAGATAATAATTGCTAATACGAATACGACAATTCCAGAGGATAATATCCTGAGCACCTTTTTTCTTAAGGCATTTTTCATTTATTAAATTTTAGCCCAATAAATCAAAAAATCAACTCCTGGCTTAGAGGTAGTGCCCGCAATAAGAGATCAAATTCATTGACTTTTAGACAAAAATGAATATAATAATGCATTCAAAAAGGAGATCGATAATGGACTTAAACTTAAAAGAAATAACCAATATTCTTAAAAAATATGATAATAAAAAGAATGCCTTAATTGCAATTTTGCAAGACATACAGGAAAAATATAACTGGCTTCCGCAAGAAGCATTGAGGTTCGTCTCAGAAAAACTCTGTGTTCCGCTTGCAGATATTTATAGTGTCGCTACATTCTATCGTGCATTTAAACTTGTGCAACCGGGTAAGCATAACATCACGGTCTGTATGGGAACTGCCTGCCATGTAAGGGGTGCACCCAATGTGCTCAATCGTTTCCAGGATACATTGAAAATTGAAGCAGGGCAAACAACTCCTGACCACAATGTTTCTTTAGAAACAGTAAATTGTCTGGGCTGCTGTGCATTAGCTCCGGTCGTGGTAGTTGACGGCAAATATAATGCCCAGAGCACAATTCAGAAGGCAGATGAAATTTTAAACAAAATAAAAACTGCCAAGCCAAAATCCATAAAAGCTAAGGTGAAAAAGGCAAAAAAGAAAAAGTGAATATTTTAGAAATAAAAGAATTTCTGAACGCAACAGTTCTCACCAACAACATACCCTTTGACCGAGAGATTAAACATATTGTTGCCTCTGATTTAATGAGTGATATACTCAATTCTTCTGTATCTGCAGACCTTCTTTTAACCGGATTAGCAAATAATCAGACTATCAGAACTTGCGACATTGCCGGAATTAGTGTTGTGATCTTTGTTCGTGGGAAAAAACCTGATAATGAAACAATAAAACTTGCGGAAGAATCTGGTATTTTACTTTTAAGTTCAAAATTATCAATGTTTGAAGCGTGTGGTATCCTCTATTCTCAGGGAATAAAAAACCCCAAGGAAAAAGATGATAGAACAGGAATCAATCCTTCAAGAACAGTTTGAAATCACGGGCGGTGATTTTATAAATGGCGGTTCTGCTTCCTGTAAGATAAAAAATATTTTGAAAAATATCGGAGTTGATGCGGAGATTCTGCGGAAAGCAGCAATTGCATCTTATGAGGCAGAAATGAATGTTGTAATGTATGCAAAAAAGGGAATAATGAAACTCTTGCTAACGCCTAAAAAAATTATAATAAATGTGATTGATGAAGGTCCTGGTATACCAGACATTGAACTCGCAATGCAACCGGGCTATTCAACAGCAACACCAGAGATGAGAGAAATGGGATTTGGCGCAGGGATGGGTCTGCCAAATATTAAGAAAAACGCTGACAAATTCAGTATTCAATCAACAATCAATAAGGGTACCCAACTTGAGATTGAAATTAATTTGAACAATAAAAAATGAACGAGCAAGCTATTTATCACTCAGTAGAAATAGATGAGACAAAGTGCATTGGTTGTGTCGCCTGTATGAAAGCCTGCCCAACAAAGGCAATAAGAGTCAGAGATAAAAAAGCAAAAGTAATTGCAGAAAGATGTATTGATTGCGGTGAATGTTACCGGGTATGCCCTTATAACGCCATTACACCTTTAACAACCAAAACCTCAGACATTGAGCGTTTCAGAATAAAAGTTGCACTTCCATCTCCAGTTCTCTATTCACAATTTGGCTCTGATATTATGCCTGACGAGATATTAATTGTCTTAAAAGAAATTGGATTTGACTATGTCTATGATGAGGCACTTGCCTGCGAAATGACTTCTATTGCCATTGAAGAGTATTTGACAAGAAATAGAACACCCAGGCCTATAATTTCATCAACCTGCCCGGTAGTTGTAAGGTTGATTCAGCGGCTATTTCCTGATTTGGTTCCACTGATTATTAGAATGGAACCGCCAAGAGAAGTTGCAGCAAAAAATTTAAGAAAGGAACTTGCTAAAGAACACAGGATAGAAGAAAATGAAATTGGCATTTTTCATATTACTTCCTGTTCAGCAAAGATGGTTTCTATAAACAAACCAGAGACAATGGAAAAGTCTTATCTTGATGGTGCTATATCAATAAGAGAAATTTATAACCAAATAATGGCAAAATTAAAAAGAAAAGAACGTAAATTTTTGCTTCAAACACAGAGCCAGATAAGTGGAATCGGCATTGGCTGGGCAATTTCCGGTGGAGAGATAAGGGGTATAAAACAGGATGCTTCAATTTCTGTTTCTGGCGTATATGATACAATAAAGATTCTTAATGATGTAGAATCGGGCAAAATAAAAAATATAGAATATCTTGAATGTCTTATTTGCCCGGATGGTTGTATTGGTGGACCTCTGACTGTAGAAAATAGATTTCTGGCAAAGAGCCACATCTTAAAATTGATACGGCGATACGGTGGAAAGAATCGGATTGATGTTGACTATGTAAAACAATTATACGAAAAAGAATTTTTTTCATTTGAAAGGGATATAAAACCAAAACCCTTTCCACCGCTTGACCCTGATAAAAATGAAGCGATCAAAAAACTGAAAAAGAAAGAGAAGATATTGAAAAGCCTTCCCGGTATAAATTGTGGTGTTTGTGGTGCACCGGACTGCGAATCATTTGCAGAAGACCTGGTTAGGAATGAACCAGGTCCGAGAACTTGTGTTTACCTGGGAGAATCAAATTTATGAAAGAAATCCAACTTTTGGAAATAATAAAAACATTAGGACTAAAAGTTATGTGCGGAAAAGATTTTCTTAACCGCCTTGTAACTGGAGGTTATGTGAGCGACCTCTTAAGTGATGTGATGGCAAATGCAAAAAAAGGCGATATCTGGGTTACTATGCAGGTTCATCCCAATATTGTGGCAGTAGCGGTTTTAAAGGAAATCAGTGGCATTGTGATTACTGGCAATCGTAAACCTGAATCTGAGACAATAAAAAAAGCAGAACAGGAAAAGATACCAATTATGACCACTGAAGTATCTGCTTTTGAGGTGGTAGGAAGATTATACGAAATGGGCATTTCGGGAGAAAGATAGAATAGATGGATAAAATATCTTTAAATTCCAAATCCGAAATCCTAAATTCTAAACAATTTCTTAGCAACAGGCATGGTCATAGGTTATACGGCATCGCAACCAGTATTGTTAATAGGCATAGTCTTAAGATGAAAAATCTATTAAACTCTCAACATTTAACATCAGACCATACTGGCATCTATGCCCAACAGTTTTTTACTAAAAACCATTATAGCAAAGGATTTAGTGCTTGGAATTTAGAATTTAAAAAATGCAACTTCTCTCTACTTTCTACTCTCCACTCGCTACTTTCATGCTAAAATGGTATCGCGCAGACCTCCACATTCACACCTGCCTCTCTCCTTGCGGAGATTTGACTATGTCGCCAAAACGAATAGTTGAAAAGGCAAGATTTACTATGCCCGATATCATAGGAATCTGCGACCATAATTCTGCTGAGAATGTGTGTTATGCAATTAACGCCGCAAAAAATATATGTCCATCTTTAAAGGTGCTTCCTGGTATGGAAATCTGCACAAAAGAAGAAGTTCATATTATCGGACTTTTTAACGAATTAAAAGCAGTGCAGAAATTACAGGAACTTGTTTATCAATCACTTCCTGAAGAAAAAAATAATCCACAACTCTTTGGTGAGCAGATTATTGCCAATGAGTTTGATGAGGTTGAAGGATATAATGATAGATTGCTCATAGGCGCATGTAGTTTAGGTGTCCATGAGATTGTTGAACAAGTCCATAAATTAAATGGCATTGCAATCGCCTCGCATATTGACCGCGAAAGTTTCAGTCTGATTGGACAATTGGGATTTATTCCTGAAGATTTAGCAATTGATGCTGTAGAGATTTCAAAAAATATTACTACCGATGATGCCCTTAAGCGATTTCCTGAGATAGAAAAATTCCCAATTATTCGCAGTTCTGATGCCCATTTTCTTGATGATATCGGAAAGTTGACAACGAGTTTTTTGATTGAAGAACCAACGATAAAGGAAATAAAAATGGCATTGAAAAATGAAAGTGGAAGAAGGATTTCATTAAAATGAAAAATTCTAAATCCGAAATCCCAAATTCTAAACAAATATCAAATTCCCAAATTACAAGTTCCAAACAATATGACTTAAATGAAGAACATAATGAGATTAGTCCATTTACCAAGTTTGAAAAATTGGGATTTAGAGATTGTTTAGAATTTAGTGCTTGGAATTTTGGATTTAACATTTTATGTGAGGAGTAATGCAGGACCTGTCACTACATATCCTTGATATTGTTGAAAATTCAATTGATGCTGGTGCTACGAAGGTGGAGATAGTGATTGAAGAAAGGATAAAAGAAAATTTGCTAAAAATAAAAATAAAAGATAATGGTAGAGGAATTGATAAAGAAACATTGAAAAAGGTTTTTGACCCCTTTTATACAACGAAAAAAGTCAGACGAGTTGGATTGGGTTTATCGCTTTTTGCACAGAGTGTCAAAGAGGCAGATGGTAAGATTGAAATTGATTCAAAATTAGGCAAAGGTACTGTTGTAAAGGCACAGATGTGTTATAATCATATTGACCGAAAACCTCTGGGCGATATGTGCGAAACACTAATGGCACTGATTGGAACACGGGGAGCCAATATGGACATTATCTACCGACATAAAAAAAACGGTCAAGAATTTGTATTTTCTACAAAGCAAATTAAGGAGCTACTCGGAAGTGAAGAGATAAATAATCCTGAGGTCTTAAAGTTTTTGAGAAGAGAGATTAAAAGATGCTTACCAAAATAATTCAGGATGTAGGGACAGGGTTTATCCCTGTCCGAAATAGCGGACAGCAACAAGGGCTGTCCCTACATGAAAAAATAAATGTTTGTGGACAGCAACAAGGGCTGAAAATAAAAGTTTCGGACAACCATAAAGGTTGTCCCTACAAGCAAAACAAAATTCCCAATGTAGGGACAGGGTTTATCCCTGTCCGAAACAACGGACAGCTGAAAATAAAAATTTCGGACAACCATAAAGGTTGTCCCTACACAAAAAATAAAAATATAAACCAACTGTTGCTACCAAAGCGGAAAACTCCTCGTTTAAAGGACTTTGACTACTCATTGCCCTATGTATATTTTGTAACAATATGTGCAAAAAATAAAAATCGTTTTTTTACTGAAAAAGAATTTAATAAAAAAATACTGGATTGTCTTGTGGCGGAAAAAAATAAAACAAAGGTTAATGTTTATGTCTACTGCTTAATGCCCGACCACCTGCATCTGTTAATTTCTCCTGCCAATTCGGGAATTAGTATTTCAAGATTTATTGGTGGATTTAAAAGCAAAACGACCCGCTTGGGTTGGGAAAAGGGTATCAAAAAACTATGGCAAGAAAGGTTTTATGACCATATATTGCGAAGAAATGAAGATATAGAAGAGATTGCTCAATACATTCTAAATAATCCGGTGCGAAAAGGAATGGTGGAATCATATGAAGATTATGAATTCTGTGGGTTGTTGGATGAAATCCCTCAGTAATGAAATTGTAGGGACAGGGTTTGACCCTGTCCGAAATAACGGGAACAACGTAGGGACAGGGTTTATCCCTGTCCGAAATAACGGACAGCCACAAGGGCTGTCCCTACAAAACAAAATTCCCAATGTAGGGACAGGGTTTATCCCTGTCCGAAATAACGGACAGCCACAAGGGCTGTCCCTACAAAACAAAATTCCCAATGTAGGGACAGGGTTTATCCCTGTCCGAAACATCGGACAGCCACAAGGGCTGAAAATAAAAATTTCGGACAACCATAAAGGTTGTCCCTACAGAAAATTAAATATATCTGACAAAAAAAAGGAGCAATAATGAAAAAACTTAAAATAGGAGATTTGGAGAAAATAAGAGAAAAGGTTGCAAAGACAAGGGTGCTGAGAGAAGGCAAGGCAAGGGCAAGGATTACAGTCCATATGGGAACCTGTGGTATTGCAGCTGGTGCCCGTGACATCCTGACCACTTTGATGAGCGAGATAGAAAAAAAGAAAGTGACCGATGTGATTGTTACAACTTCTGGCTGTGCAGGATTATGTAGCAGAGAACCGATGGCAACTGTGGAACTTATTGATAAACCACCGGTAAAATATGTGGACCTGACTCCGGAAAAAATTAAAAAGATATTTGCCGAGCATGTGCTAAAGGGTAATATTGTGCAAGAATATGCCCTTGCTGTGGGAAGTGAAACGACACATTAACACAGATGGTAATTGGGTTAGGGTTAAGATGCTGGTAACAAAAACTCTTATAACGATACGAGCTTCCCAACCCTAACCTTTAGACCATCTTTTTGAAAGGAGGATTTCTTGAAGGGTTATAGAATGCACTTACTGGTCTGTGCTGGAACAGGGTGTGTTGCAGGTGGTTCTTATGAGATAAGAGAAGCATTGGTCAAAGAGATAAATAAACGGAAACTACAGGACGAAATAGCAGTAATTTCAACTGGCTGTAATGGTTTTTGTGAAAGAGGACCCATCGTAGTTGTTCAGCCTGATGGTATATTCTATCAAAGACTTAAAAAAGAGAATATACCTTTTCTGGTTGAAGAACATCTGTTAAAAGGAAGGCCAGTTAAAAAATTGATGTATACACCACCAGCAGAAGCAATGCCTGTTCCGAGAATGTCAGATATTGGATTTTTCAAGCTTCAAAGGTTGATTGTTCTACGCAATCGCGGCAGAATAGACCCGGAAAATATTGATGAGTATATTGCCTTTGATGGTTATAAAGCCCTGGAAAAGGCATTAACCAAAATGAAGCCTGAAGAGATTATAAAAGAGATAAAAGAATCTGGATTGAGAGGTCGTGGTGGCGCAGGATTCCCTACAGGCTTGAAATGGGAAAGGTGCAGACAACAACCCGGGAATGGAAAATACATCATCTGCAACGGTGATGAAGGAGACCCTGGCGCATTTATGGACCGTAGTGTCCTTGAGGCAGACCCCCATGCAGTGATTGAAGGTATGATAATTGGAGCAAAGGCAATCGGCGCTCAAAAAGGATACATCTATGTTAGAACCGAATATCCACTTGCATTAAAGAGGATAAGACTGGCTATTGAACAGGCAAGAAAATATGGACTTTTGGGTAAGGATATCTTAGGCACGGGATTTGATTTTGATATTGAGGTCTCAAGGGGCGCAGGTGCATTCGTCTCTGGAGAAGAAACAGCACTCATTGCTGCAATAGAAGGAAGGATTGGTGTTCCAAAACAGCGTCCACCCTACCCTGTTCAAAGGGGTTTATGGAAAAAGCCGACTGTAATCAACAATGTAGAAACCTGGGCAAATGTGCCACAGATTATTGATAAAGGTGCTAAATGGTTTGCGTCAATCGGCACAGAGACAAGCAAAGGAACAAAGATTTTCTCACTCGTCGGTAAGATAAATAATACCGGTCTTGTAGAAGTGCCTATGGGGATTAAACTAAAGGACATTATCTATGAGATTGGTGGTGGCATTCCAAAAAATAAAAAATTCAAGGCAGTCCAAACCGGTGGACCTTCTGGTGGTTGTATCCCAGAAAAACTTCTTAATTTAACCATTGATTATGAAACTCTGAAACAGGCCGGTTCAATGATGGGCTCAGGCGGTATGATTGTGATGGATGAAGATACCTGTATGGTTGATGTGGCAAAGTATTTTATGAACTTCTTAAGGGATGAATCCTGTGGCAAGTGTTTATCCTGCAGAGAGGGCACGCAAAGAATGTGGGAAATTCTTGGTAAGATTACTGATGGTGAAGGAACAATGGAAGACCTTGAGGTTCTTGAAGAGCTCGCATACGCAGTAAAAGATGCCTCAATGTGCGGATTGGGCCAGACCGCAGCAAATCCAGTTCTTTCTACATTGAGATACTTTAAAGACGAATACATCGCCCATATAAAAGAGAAGAAATGCCCAGCAAAAGTTTGCAAGCCTTTAATCAAATACTCAATCCTCCCAGAAAAATGCACTGGATGTATGGCTTGCCTCAAGGTTTGCCCGGCAAACGCAATTACAGGTAAGAGGAAAGAGGTTCACATTATTGATGCGAATAAATGCACCAAATGCGGCTCCTGTTTACAGGTATGCCGTTTTGAAGCAGTATTAGTTCAGTAAAGGAGTAAAAAATGATAACATTTAAACTGAATGGACTTGAAGTTCAGGTTGAAGAAGGTTCAACTATCCTGGACGCCTGTAAATTCTACGGCATCGAAATTCCTACGCTCTGTTACTACGAAGGTCTTTCACCTTATGGTGGCTGCCGCTTGTGTCTGGTTGAAATAAAACAAGAAGATAACGCGAAGCTTGTCAGTTCCTGCACATATCCGGTTGAAGAAGGGCTCGTTGTGAGAACGAATACAAAAAGGGTAATAAATGCCCGGAAAATGATGATTGAACTATTATTATCAATCTCTCCCCAATCAAAAACTATTCAGGATTTGGCATCAAAGTTCAATGTTACAAAGGTTCGTTTTAAGGTGCGAAACGATGACTGCGTGCTCTGTGGTCTGTGTGTTCGTATGTGCAAGGAGCAGATGCAATCGGGTGCAATCAGTTTTGTAGAAAGAGGATATAAGAAAAAGATTGCAACACCGTTCAATATTCGTTCAGAAGTTTGTAGATTATGCGGTGGATGTATCTATATCTGCCCAGCGTGCCAGTTGAGGTGTCAGGGACCAGAGCCACCAACTGATATATGTAATGCCTGTCTAAGCCTTGAACCCACCTGTATTGAACAATATGAGGATTATCAATGCTGGATGGGAACAACCGGTGATTGTGGAACATGCGTCAGAGAAGGAAAAAAAGTAGCAAGTAGCGAGTAGCAAGAATGGATAAAATATCTTCAAATCCCAAATCCGAAATTCTAAATTCTAAACAAATTCCAAAATTACAAACTACAAATTCCAAACAATACGACTTAGAAGAAAGAACTTATCTTTTTGCTAAAAGAGTAAACGAATATGTTACTCAACTTCCTAAGACAATTCCCAATATTGAAAATGGTAAACAGTTAGTTAAATCTTCAGGTTCTGTTGGCGCAAATTATATAGAGGCGAATGAATCGTTGAGCAAGAAAGATTTCTGCATGAGAATAAAGATATGCAAAAAAGAAGCAAAGGAAAGTCGGTACTGGTTACGATTAACGATACCTAAAGATGAGCAGAAACAGAAAAAGGAATATTTGATTAACGAAGCCAATGAATTGACTAAAATATTTGGTTCTATTCTTGAGAAAAGCAAATGACTGCCAAATTTGGAAATTTGGGAATTGGATATTGTTTAGGATTTAGTGTTTGGAATTTCGGATTTGAAACAATGGAGTCACATAATTTTTTATTCTTTACTTATGGTTTGTTTTATGAAAGGAGATAAAATGGGTTCTTTATCAAAAATAAATGCATCAGCAGCAACATTAACAAAAAATAGAACTGAAGATTCAATCGTCCCGCTTAGCGGGATGTGTGTAACCTGTGTTGATGGTTGTATTGGTATGTGTGAAATAGGAAAGTCCGCATACCGTGGTCATGAAGTGCTCTATCCACAACCATTCGGTATCATCACTGCTGCATCAGAGAAGAATTATCCGGTTGATTATTCGCATTTTAATATTATGGGAACCGCAGTAGGTGCCCAAGGTATTGACCCTGACCCGGATAAGGCAATCTTCCCGAATGTCAACATTGAGCAGAGGATTGGTCATGATAAAGGAATAAAAGTGAGATTTCCTGCAGTAGTTCCGGGCCTCGGTTCAACAAATGTCGCTAAAAATAACTGGGATGGTATTGCAATTGGTGCGGCAATCTCTGGTATTATAATGACGATTGGCGAGAATGTCGCAGCGATGGATATGGAATCAGAAATAAAAAATGGAAAAGTTGTAAAGGCGCCTGATTTAGACTACCGGGTAAAAGCCTACAAACAATGGCAGCGTGATGGATACGGCACAATTGTAGTTCAGGCAAATGTTGAAGATACAAGACTTGGAGTCCAGGAATATGCGATTCAGAAATTGGGTGTTGAGGCAGTAGAGTTGAAATGGGGACAGGGTGCAAAGGATATTGGTGGTGAAGTTAAAATAAAAGATTTGAAAAAGGCACAGGAATTGCGCAAGCGTGGATATATTGTTCTTCCGGACCCACTTGATGAAAATGTGATTAAGGCATTTGAAAAACGGGCATTCTCAGAGTTTGAAAGGCATTCACGGATCGGTATGGTGGAACTTGATTCATTTGTTCAAAGGGTTGAGGAATTGCGCAATGCAGGTGCAAAGTATGTCTTCTTAAAGACAGGTGCTTATCGTCCAGCAGACCTTGCCAGGGCAGTGAAGTATGCTTCAATCGCAAAGATAGATTTGCTTACTGTTGATGGCGCTGGTGGTGGAACTGGTATGAGCCCCTGGCATATGATGAATGAGTGGGGCGTCCCACCTGTAGAACTCCATTCACTCACTTATTTCTATGCGGATAAACTTGCCAAGAAGGGTGAATATGTCCCAGCCATTGCATTTGCTGGTGGTATTGCATTTGAGGACCAGATATTCAAAGCACTGGCTCTTGGTGCTCCTTATGTAAAACTTGTGGGAATGGCACGTTCTATAGTCTGCGCGGCAATGGTTGGTAAAACTATTGGCAAAAAGATTGAAGAAGAAGAAATTCCTGTATTTGTTGAGAGATTCGGGAATCAAAAAGAAGAGATATTTGTAACTGCTTCAGCACTAAAACGCGAATTGGGTAAAGATTTTGACAAACTTTCAACTGGTGCACTTGGTGTTTATACATATATTGAGAGATTGGCACAGGGCTTACGCCAGTTGATGTGCGGTAATCGGAAATTCTCCCTTGATTATATTACACGCGATGACATTGCAGCACTCACAAAAGACGCAGCAAATATTTCCGGCATTCCTTATATTACAGAAGTAGATAAAGAAGAGGTAGAAAAGATACTTAAGGGATAAGGGTGTAAAGGACTATGGTTACGATGCCCGTTTCGTTGAAAAAGGCTACGCCTTTTACCATTTTGACTCTTACCATTTAACGATTGACGATACGGCATCATAACCCATTACCCACAAACTATTCTTTAGAAGGGGGTTTTATGGCTAAATTTTCTGTCGCAGAGATGGCAAGAAGACAAATAGAGCGTGCAGCAAAAGCAATGAATTTGCCTGAGCCATTACAAAAGATTTTTATGTGTCCAAAGCGTATGTTAAGAGTCACCTTCCCTATTCAAATGGATGACGGAACAATTCAATGTTTTACTGGCTATAGATGTCAGTATAATGATGCCCGCGGACCAACCAAGGGTGGTGTTCGTTACCATCCTGATGTAAACGAAGATGAAGTTATTGCACTCGCTGCCTGGATGACCTGGAAATGTGCACTCGTAGACTTACCTTATGGCGGGGCAAAAGGTGGAGTGATTTGTGACCCGATGAAATTGTCTGAAAGGGAACTTGAAAAGATTACCAGACGTTATACTGCTGAGATTATGCCAGTTTTAGGACCCCACATTGATATTCCCGCACCTGATGTATTTACTACATCAAAGACCATGGCATGGATGATGGATACATTCAGTATGATGACCGGACACACTGAGCCTGCAGTAGTGACTGGAAAACCAGAAGTTCTGGGCGGTTCAAAAGGAAGAAAAGAAGCAACAGGCAGGGGTGTTTATATTACTACAAGAGAGTTATACAAAAAACTCGGAAAATCTCTAAAGGATGCAAAAGTTCTGGTTCAGGGATTTGGCAATGTTGGTAGTTATGCTGCCTATTTTCTATCACAGGATGGTGCTAAAATCATTGGCGTTTCTGATTCATCAACAGGCATAATTGATAAAAATGGATTTGATGTTAAAGAATTAATGGAATGTGTGGATAAGCATAAACTGCTTGAGCCTTATACAAAGGGCAAAAAAGTATCAAGGGATGAAATTCTATATCAGGAAGCAGATATTCTAATTCCCGCAGCACTGGAAAATCAGATACGCGAGGATAATGCGGATAAGATAAAGGTGAAGGTTATAGTTGAGGGAGCAAATGGCCCAACAACACCTGAGGCAGACGAAATTCTTGAGAAAAAGGGTGTATATGTAGTGCCAGATATCCTTGCTAATTCAGGTGGTGTGATCGTTAGCCATTTTGAATGGGTTCAGGCATTAGCCGGATTGTATTGGGAAGAGAAAGAGGTGAATGAACGACTTGAAAATAAGTTAATAAAAACCTTTAACGAAGTCTGGGAACTTACCCAAAAAACAAAGGTTTCATTGCGAACTGCTGCCTATATTGTTGCCTTGCAGAGGGTTGCAGAGGTATATAAATACAGAGGGATATTCCCGTAAAGAATGCGTCTAATGATTAAAGGTTAGGAAGCTTGAATTGTGAAAACGAAACTGACTTCGTTTTCATAGCCTTTTTAACCGAAACGGGCGTCGTAACCCTTAAAGAATTAACGATTTTTTAGAATATATCTATTTTTCTTGCCAGAACTGCTTTACCCCGGTAATCAGGAAATAGAATGGGAGATTTTCTCGTTGTCTTTATACCCGCTTCCATGAGCATCTTTTTATAGTTTTTAATATGGTTTAAAGTCAACTTACCTTGGGAAGGGTTCTTCTTTAAATATTCAGCAGTAGCAATACCTGCCCTTCTGCCAAAAACAAGACAATCAAGTGTGGAATTGCCCATTAACCTGTTCTTACCATGCACGCCGCCAGAAACTTCACCTGCAACCCATAAACCTTCAATATTGGTTCTGCCCCAGGGGTCGGTCTCTACACCACCGTTTTGATAATGGAGTGTTGGAAAGACTAAAACCGGGTCTTTACGCATATCAATATCAAATCTCTTGTACATTCTGAACATCGCTGGTAGTTCTTTCTCAATCGCACCTGCACCATTTTTTAGATCAATCAATGGCGTATCAAGCCAGACTCCACGCATTCCCGTAGGGGTCACAATCCCTTTTTCCTCAACATAGCATTCTTTTATGAAGGCTGATGCCTCAACATCCCTTGGTTCAAGTGGATAGACAAATGCCTCACCATCAATATTTAAAGGTTGGGCACCCATACCCCTTAATTTTTCAGTTAATAACAAGCCTATGATTTGCTGTGGATAAGCCGCGCCGGTTGGATGATATTGAACAGTATCTGTATCACGCAATTTTGCACCAGCCCGATAGGCAAGGATTATGCCATCAGCAGTCGCACCATAATGGTTTGTGGTGGGAAATCCTCTGATGTGTAACCTGCCAAAACCTCCAGTTGCAAGAATTGTTGCCTTTGCCTGGGCAACCTTATATTCGCCGGTTTCAAGATTATATAATACCGCACCGGTTACGCGATTTCCATCAGTCAGAAATTCAATTACCGGGTAGTATTCTAAATATGGAATACCACGACATCTAAACTCATCCCTCAGAACCCTCAATTCCTCAAGACCCGTATAATCACGGCAGGCATGCATCCTCAATCTTGAGCCACCACCGAATGCCTTTTCTATAAAACTGCCATCTTTTTCCCTATCCAGTATTGCACCGAGCTTGCAGAGCCATTCCATCACAAAAGGCGCATCATTAACAAGTGCTTCAACCACTTCTGGTTTATTAGCAAAATGCCCACCTCCAATTGTGTCAATATAATGCATTATTGGCGAATCTTTTTCCCTATCCGCAGCCTGTGTTCCACCTTGAGCCATCATTGAATTGGAATCACCATGCCGGAGTTTGTTCACAAGCAAAATGTTTTCCGCCTTTACACCATTATCATTTGCTAACAATGCTGCGGAAGTTCCTGCAAGACCACCACCAATAATCAAAAGGTCAACCGTATAGTCAGGATTTGAGATATTTATGGTTTCCGGATCAACAAGGGGATTTGCTTCTAACAAATCAACAACCTCATTTGGTGCAAGGTCACCTTTGTTTGGTCCTATAGAAATTTGCCTTTTTCCACCTGGTGCATAATCAGGATGGCATAACTTTAATACTTCTTGCCTCTCTTCCATACTCATTGCTTTAGGTATGAAATCTTTGCGCCGTTGCCTTGTTTTATTGACCACATCAATGAGCTTGCGCATATATTCTGGATAACCACCAATAAATTTTAATTCTGCCATTTTTCGCCTCCTATTCTTTTTCTATGTCGCGAGAAGTATAAACTTTTCGCAATTCTTCTACTGGCATAGCCATCAACTTTTTCAATTCAGGTTCAAATTTTCTTTCTTTGAGCTCAGCAAGTCTCTTTTTTAGATGTTCGGGTAAAGGAAGTTCGTGCCTACCGTGGAGTCGGCGCGCGAGTTGGGCAAAATTATACTGGGCAAGCTCTGCTGGACATCTGATTGCACACAATCCGCATTGAATACAATCAAAAGAAATTTCTGCCATTCTGGCAATATCGCCCCTCTTACCGCAGGCGATATACTCCATTACATCAATATCCTGGGGGCACGCCTTGGTGCAGGAATTACAACCCAGACATTTTAATATCTCGGGATAAACTTTTAAAAATGCCTCAATACCAGGTCTTAGTTGATTGATATCATAATTTGCCCTCTGGGCTGGAGTAAAAGGTATTTGAACAAGATACATTCCATTTTCTGCCCTGGTCTGACAAGCAAGTGCGGTTTTTAAGCGATAATCACCTTCAATTCTATAAACTGTTGTGCAGGCACCGCAGAACCCTGCCCGACAACCACAACTGCGAATAAATCTATAACCAGCAAATTCCATTGCCTGCATAATTGTTAAACCGGCCGGAACACGGTATTTCCTACCCATTATTGAGATAGAAATCCAGTGTTTGATATCCTTCTCGTCTATACCGGTAACTACTGATTTATTCGCTTCAGCAATTTCGTCCATAATATTCTTATCTTCTGCCATTTGAAAAACCTCCTTCTTAACAAATAGTGTAAAGGTTAAGGTTTAGATGCTGGTTTTTTTGGTTAAATGGTAATTGGCGAATGGTTAAATATTTAACCAAGAAAGTCCAGCCTCTCAACCCCAACCCAATCACCATAATATTCACTATTTGCTATCAGTTTCCATTATACCCAAAAATCTTCTTCTGTCAACTGTTGACTTCACATTAGAATTAAATATAATTGGCTATGAAAAAAAATAAATTTATCGTTAAATTTTTACTCTCTACTTTCTACTTGCTACTTTCTACTCTTTTTGTCTTTGCCCAGGAAGGAGGCGAAGTTGGCGTTCCTGGCCTTGAAAAACCAGTGGTTTCTGAAGAATATATTCTAATGCCAGGGGATACGGTTCTGATTACTATTGTTGGAGCAACCAATTACTCTTATATCACTGGTATTACATATGAAGGTAAAATTACTATTAATATACCAGTTGCCTCAGTGCCCACTGCCCAGGGTGTGTATGTGCCTCAATATGATGTGATTGCCACTGTTCCAATTTACGGACTCAATTTGAAGATGGCGAAAGACTCGCTAACCAGTGTATTTATGAAGTATTTTAGAAATATCAATGTAGATATTACTCTTTTGGGAATGCGCACATTCATTGTTTTTGTTGCGGGTCAAGTTAAAAATCCTGGAACTGTTATTGCACGACCAATTGACCGTGTTTCAGAAATTATAAAAAGAGTTGGTGGGACAACAGCCATTGGCTCACGCTCAAAAATTGAATTGAAGCGTAGTAATAAAACAGCTCAATTAGTAAATCTTGAAGAATTTGAACGAACCGGTAATATTACAGATAATCCTTATGTCCAGGATGGCGATGTTATATATGTTCCAAAAATGGAAAAATCTGTTATTGTTAAAGGTGCTGTATTCGGCAAAATGGGTTATGAACTTAGAGTATCGCAACTTACTGCTGCAATGGAGCGCACAAGTGAAGGACTTTATGAGTTGAATCCAGGCGATAAGGTTTCAGATTTGATTGATAAAGCAGGTGGTGTTACACCCTGGGCAGATTTAAAGAATATTTATGTGCAGAGGGCTGATAACAGGATAGATATTGATTTTCAGACCATACTTGCCAATAGTAATAGTGAAGCAAATATTGAATTGCAGGACAAAGATGTTATTGTGGTTCCTTCAGTAAATGCCATTGTCTATGTCCAGGGACAAATAGTAAATCCTGGTGCATTTCCATTTCAACCCAATCTCAAAGCGAGTGATTATATTGGACTTGCTGGTGGACCACTGGCTGAGGCAAATATGTCCGGTGCTTATATTGTTCGTGGGAAAAAGAAACTCTCCGTGAAAAAAGACCCGATAATTATGGAGGGCGATAGAATCTTTGTTCCCAGACAGATCTTCAAATTCTGGCAGGACTATGTTGAGATTGGTTCAGTGGCAGTTTCAATTTTGATTTCATACCTTACCTTAAGGGCAGTGACAAAATAAAAATGCAGGATCGCTACGCTTGCAGTATCGTTTCACTTGCAGGAGATGCAAAATCGCTTCGCTCGCTGTATGACGGATTTACATAATTTGCAAGATTTAGGCGTTACCGCAAGTGCTGAAGGCACGATACTGCAAATCCCGACCTCTTTGTCGGCATGATACTGCAAATTTAATGATACTGCGATTTTAAAAGGGGGTTCTATGCAAGTAACTTTATTTTTATTTATGGTAGAAGGCAATCAGGCAGGCAGTGTCCAAATCTTTAATATTGCCCGTCTGAATGTGCTCATTGCGTTAATTATATATGCTATTTTACTGCTCTGGTTTATTTATCATGCAAGAAAGGGCAAAGAACTATTTATTCGAAAGATAAGTGGTCTTGATGCAGTAGAAGAAGCAGTGGGCAGGGCAACAGAAATGGGGAAGCCAATACTTTATGTGCCCGGGCTTGCTACGATTGATGTTATTTCCACAATTGCCTCAATGAATATTTTATCCCAGGTTGCAAAAAAGACTGCAGAATATAATACCACTCTTCTTGTGCCTAATCGTGACCCAGTGGTTTATACAGTGGCAAGAGAGGTTGTAAAAGAGGCATATACTGATGCGGGCAGACCCGATGCATTTAATGCAGATAATATCTATTTTTTAACCCAGGACCAATTTGGTTATACCTCAGCAGTGTGTGGAACAATGGTGCGGGATAAACCGGCAACCAATCTTTTTGTCGGATACTTTTGGGCAGAATCACTGGTGCTTGCTGAAACCGGTGCTGCGACCGGAGCAATTCAGATTGCCGGCACTGATTCCATATTTCAGTTACCTTTCTTCATTGTTGCCTGTGATTATACACTAATCGGAGAAGAATTGTACGCTGCTTCAGCATACCTTTCCCGAGAGCCATTGCTCTTGGGTTCATTAAAAGGTCAGGACTGGGGTAAAATGATTATTCTCGGTGTATTATTGTTAAGCTCACTTCTTGCTCTTCTCGGCTGGCAAAAGGTCGTTTCGTTGTTTAATATAGGCTAATTTAAATGCCTAAACTCCCTAAATACCTAAACACCTAAATTGTGGAGGAAAAATGAAGAAACAGATTCCATTATATATCTGTATGTTGATGGGTGTAGTAATGATTGTCCAATTCTTTATAGGTCATCCCGTGAGTATCCAGGCAAATGAACACATAAATCGTTGGGTCATTGTTGTTTCAGCATTCGCAATCATTCTTGGAATAGGTAGTCTTATTGACCATCATACAGATAGAATCAAAAGAAAGAATGAAGGATGGCCTTTCAGTATTATTACCCTGATCGGTCTCGCATTTATGACTATAATTGGGCTATTTGGTGGAATTAAAAGCGGAACATTATTTATGATTGTGTATTCCAATGTAATTTTACCACTTGGTGCATCAATGTTTGCAATCTTAGCATTCTATATGGCATCAGCCGCATATCGTGCCTTCCGCGCAAAAACGACTGAGGCAACACTATTATTAATTGCTGCGTTTGTGGTGATGCTTGGTATGGTTCCTTTTGGCTATTTTATTTCTCCAAAACTTTCAGAATTTGCTGAATGGTTACTTAAGGTTCCCAATATGGCGGCAAAAAGAGGAATTATGTTTGGCGTGGCATTAGGTGGAGTATCAACTGCGTTGAAGATAATATTGGGTATTGAAAGGTCATGGCTTGGAGGTAAATAATGAAGATACCAGAAATATTATCAAAAATTCCCCGGCAGATAATCTATTTAATTATGGCACTTGCCATTATTATCCCGCTTATTGTTCCCATAGGCATGCCTATAAATGTTATGCCCCAAACAAAAAAATTGGTTGATGCTATTGAATCATTGCCCGAAGATGCTAAACCAGTCCTTATCTCCTGTGATTTTGACCCGCAGTCAATGCCTGAATTATATCCAATGCTTGAGGCATTGCTGAATCATCTATTTGCAAAAAATATAAAAGTGCTGGTGATGGCACTCTGGCCACAGGGTGCGGGTATGGCAGATATGGCATTGAGCACAATTCCCAGGATATACAATAAAGAATATGGCAAAGACTATGTATTCCTCGGTTATAAAGCAGGAGCAGCAGCCGTGATTCTTGGTATTGGTGATAAATTGAAAAATGTATTTCCTGCAGATTATTATAATACCTCGCTTGATTCATTGCACCTTACTGCGAATTTAACCAATTATAATGATATTAGTCTTGTTGTCAGTCTTTCCGCAGGCGACCCAGGATATAGAACCTGGCTTTTTTATGGGCAGTCCAAATTTGGTTTTAAACTGGGAACTGGCGTTACTGCAGTCTCTGCAGCTGATACATATCCATATCTTGGAAGTGGCCAGCTTGTCGGTGTTTTTGCAGGTATGAAAGGCGCTGCTGAATATGAAACAGCACTCTTTAAAAGTGGTTACAAATTAACCAGAAGAGACGCAACAAAGGCAATGGATGCCCAGTCCTTAGGACACTTTTTTATTATGGTCTTTATCATAATAGGTAATATTGGTTTCTTACTTTTAAGGAGGTCAAGATGAATATCTCCACTGATATTTTGGTCTGGATTTCTTCACTACTTACACTCTGCATTTTTTCTTTTATCTTCAGGGACAATCCATTCTATAGATTTGCTGAACATTTGTTTGTAGGAACCTCTGCTGGCTATCTCATCGCCCTATCTTATCATAATGTCGTGTATCCCAATCTCATTGTGCCCTTATTCAAAGAAGGGCAGTTCATCTATGTTATTCCGCTCATCCTGGGAATCCTCTATATAACAAGATTTATTCCTCAAATATCCTGGCTCGTTAGAATACCAATCGCATTCCTTCTTGGCTGGGGTTCAGGTGTAGTTATTCCTGCAACATTGCAAACCGATGTAATAAAACAGATACAGGGAACAATGCTCACACGCGAATTGTTTGCACGCTGGGACAATGGACTCTGGGCAATCTTGATTCTTCTTGGTGTTGTCGCTACATTGATTTTCTTTTTCTTTTCACGCGAACGAAAAGGTATTATCAAGCCAATTGCTAATCTTGGCATTATCTTTATTATGCTCGGTTTTGGCGCATCGTTCGGGTATACGGTAATGGCAAGAATAAGCCTGTTGATTGGCAGATTCCAGTTTCTCTTAGGACCGTGGCTGGGAATAATAAAATAAATGCCTAAAAGTCCAAAATGCCTAAACGCCTAAAGAAAATGCCTGAAAGAATAAGATGTTGTTTTGATTAAATGG
>JBBILZ010000035.1:0-29030 GCA_037444665.1 Caldifarciminota bacterium | reverse complement strand
GTAAACTTACCGGAAAGAGAGAAGATGACAGTGTAATTATAGAGTTTACAACCCAACAGATCAAAGAGATATTCTCTGCTTACGGCGAAATTGTTGGTGATGTGTTTACGACGCATAAACAGTTATTCCCTATACTGGGTATTTATGCTTTAAATAAGTTTATTACATTTCTGACCTCTGCTGCAGTGAAAATTCATCACCACAATGTGCGGTTGATTTGTTCTATCTTAAAAGAATAAATTATATCACTGTTAAGAATTGTTATGATGAATTTTTTCTTAAAAGCATTTAAAAATCTTGTTACTGCACCCGAAAAAAAACAATTATTGCAAAATTTATTTTTCCTTTCAATACTGCAGGGTTTGAATTACATTTTTCCGTTAATCACTTTGCCCTATTTGGTAAGGGTTTTAGGTCCTGAAAAATATGGGTTGATAGCCTTTGCTCAGGCGCTAATCGGATATTTTATAATGATTACTGATTATGGGTTTACTCTTTCTGCAACACGCGAAATATCGATTTACAGGAATAATCGCGAAAAAATATCGGAAATCTTTAGTTCTGTAATAACAACAAAATTCCTTCTTCTTTTATCATGTTTTCTGATATTATCAGCAATCATTCAGATTGATAAGTTTAAGAGGGATTGGCTGATTTATTATTTCACTTTTGGAATTGTAATCGGACAAACGCTATTCCCAATCTGGCTTTTTATGGGAACTGAAAAAATGAAATATATTACTATATTAACTGTGATTGACCGGTTGCTATTTACATTCAGCATCTTCCTCTTTGTAAAAACCCCTGGGGATTATATTTATGTCCCGTTATTAAACGCCGGTGGCTACATTGTTGGTGGGATTTTAGGTTTGATTATCACTTTTTCTCACTACAAAATCAAATATCGTGTGCCGGTTAAGAAAGATATCTATCATCAGCTGAAGGAAGGGTGGCACAGCTTTTTAGGTGTATTCGGCATTAATCTTTACACAAGTTCAAATACATTGATTCTCGGTCTCGTTGCCGGTAATACTGCGGTAGGGTACTACGCCGCTGCCGAGAAGTTGGTTAACGCAATCTTAAGAATGCTGGCGCCTATAGATCAAACAATTTATCCATATGTAAATAAAATAGCCAGCGAATCAAAAGCACAGGCGATTAAATTTGTCCAAAAGTTAGTATATCTAACTGGAACTTTTAGTTTTGCGATATCGCTAATAACATTTATAGGGGCAGAGTTGATTGTAAAAATTATGTTGGGAAGTGAATATAATCACTCAATTGCGGTTTTAAGAATTTTAGCGTTTTTACCGTTTCTCAGTGAATTGCGAAGTATTTTGGGATTTCAGATAATGATGCCTTTTAAGATGGATTCCGCATTTTCCCGCATTTTTGTTGGTGCAGGTTTGTTTAACATTTTATGTTCATTTATACTGGCATCATTCTATGAACATATAGGTAGTGCAATTACACTGCTTTTGACATTTTTGTTTGTTGCCATAGTTATATACTTGTATCTTAAGAAAAAAGGGATCAATCTTATATCTGGAAGTCTGGATGCCAAATGGACAACTTATGAACCACAAATTTGAGCCATTAAATAATAATGAGATATGGTATAATGCTGAAAAAGTCTTTGTGGTAATTGTTACTTATGGTAATCGTTATTCCTATGTGGAAAATCTAACAAATGAGATTATAAAATATCCGATTGGGAAAATTATCATCGTTGCGAATAAACCAACAACACAAAGTCTTAAATTATTAGAAGCCCTGGGGAAGAAAATAGCAAAATTAGAGATTATAACAAATCAGGCGAATGTAGGCTCTGCACTTGGGTTTGGCACGGGAATTAATTCTGCATTGAATTGTAAAGATTGCCAATTTGTTTGGCTGCTTGATGATGATGTGTTACCTAAAAGTAATGCACTCCCAATATTGCTAAATAACTGGTTGAATTACCATGCTAAATATGGAAAAGAAAATTTGGCATTTACCTGTTTTAGACCAGACCATCAATTTAATATTCAATATGGCAAGAAAGTTTTATATCTAAGAAGGGGTAGTTTTTTGAGTTTTCATTTTTTTAATCTGCCTTACAAAGTTATGAAGTTGATTGCGCATAATTCCAGAAAAAGAATTGAATTACCCGAGCTAATGGTTGTGCCCTATACTGGTTATGCTGGTTTTTTTGCACACAGAGAACTATACGAAAAGATCGGCCTGCCCTCTCAGGATTTTGTGCTTTATCAAGATGATTTAGAGTATACATTTAGGGTTACACAAAAAGGCGGCAAAATTTTTCTCTGCGGTTTAGCATGGTTAAATTCGTCAGAGACATCCTGGGATTTAATACCTAAATTTATGTTCGGCATTCAGGCATTGTTTGACTCAACTGAAGATTTTAGAGTCTATTACGGTGTGCGCAACCAGGTTTATTTTGAAAAAAATTACTATAACAATGCATTATTGAGGGTTATTAACAAAACAATATTTCTATTGCTTCTTAATATATTGGGTATTGTTAGGAAAAAGAAACAAAGATTGGAACTGATATACAAAGCAATAATGGATGGAGAAAGAGGTAATTTAGGTTTTAATACTTGTTATCGTTTGCCCTGAAATTATCTTGATGTTTTTGCATTTTATTAGTGTTTGTGTTTCTATTACCTTATAAATTGAAAGATATGCAAATATTAGATTATTATCATAATTTGGCTCAGCAAGTATCAGTAGTTATTGTAACTTATGGTGACCGCGCCCCATATGTAATCAAAACTGTAGAAAAATTGTTACCAATGGGAATTAGTAATATCATCATCATCGGGAATAATGTAATGACTCATAGCGCATCATTATTAGATAATTTATCCGCAAAGATAAAAAAAATAATTTTCATTAAAAACCCGAAAAATTTCGGTTCAGCAGTAGGCTTCGGAATGGGGATAGATTATGCCCTGAAAAATGGATGTGATTTTCTTTGGCTTCTGGATGATGATTCAACACCCCGGCCTGATACACTTAATATTCTTCTCTATCACTGGCAGAAATTGAATCATAGTATGGCACCAGATAGGTTTGCACTGTTCTGTTTTCGCAAAGAACATCATCCTGACCTATTGGCAGGTAAATCAATTAGTAATTGCTATTTAAAGCCCGGGAGTTTTTTGGGATTTCATATTTTTAATATCTGGGATAGAATTAGAAATTTCATAGCCTGGAAAGCAAAACCGCCAAATACCATACCTGAAATTACAGAAATACCTTATGCATCTTATGGTGGTTTTTTTGCTCATTCTTTAGTATATAAACGTATTGGTTTTCCTAAAAAAGAATTCTTCTTTTATTACGATGACAATGAATATACATATCGTCTTACCAGAGATGGTGGCAAAATTTTTCTCTGCACGAATGCACAATTAGATTCATTGGAAAATTCTTGGTTTGGGAATGAAGCACGTATGAGATTTGGATTAGAGGGATGGTTCAAAATGGTTGATGATTTTAGAGTTTATTATGGTGTGAGAAACTTGGTTTATTTTGAAATGCAATACTATAGCAAAAAAATAAGTAGATTTATCAATCGGAAAATATACTTGATAATATTAGGATTATGGAGCATATTTACAAAACAAAGGCATCGTTTCAAGATAATAACAAAAGCGATTCTTGATGCTGAGAATGGAAGATTGGGTTCTTGTGGTGCCTTTCCTTTGCCTTAGTTTGTCAAATGACACGGTATGTAATAATAACGCCTTTAAAAAATGAAATCAAAAATCTACCTGCGGTAACTAAAATGGTTTTTGCACAAACCGTACCTCCGTCCTGTTGGATTTTTGTAGATGACTGGAGTGACGACGGTTCTTATGAATATCTTTTAGACTTAGCAAAGGAATATCAATGGATAAAAATCATTCGCACTACGGAAAAGAAGCATAGAGGAATTGGATTTCATTATTCTATGGTTGTTAAAACTGGTTTTAATTATCTTAAAATAATTAATAGTAATTTAAATTATGATTACATTGCAGTGCTGGATGCAGATATACTTTTGCCCATTAACTATTACGAAGAATTGATAAAAAATTTTGAAGCGGACCCGAATCTTGGCGTTGTTAGTGGGATTGTAGTATGTACTGTAGGGAAAAGAAAAATATGGGAAAAGGAACCACCAGAATGGCCGTGCGGAGCAGCAAGATTATGGAGTAGGAAATGTTTTGAAAAAACAGGCTGGGATATTACAAGAGGGCCAGACAGTGTATCTACTGTTAAGGCAATGCTGGCAGGATATAGAACTAAACAAGTTAGAGAACTTGCTGTTGAACATTTACGACCGACGCTCAGTGGCGCGGGTTTCTGGTCAGGCTTTATTGATTTAGGTAAAACCCGCTATTTTCTTGGCTATGACCCAATATTTATTACAATTGCTTCATTAAAATATACTATTGATTACCCTCATAAAGGAACTATTCCGTTTCTAATCGGGTACTTCGGAGATTTCTTTAGATATAGAAAGAGAATTGGCGACAAACAGATAGTTGATTTTTTTAAGCGGCGGATGATAGATAAGGTAAAACGCCGAATGAAGAGATATTTCCAGAAAGCGGATGACTTCTGAATTGAATATTGTCTTTGCGGCTGACTACATTGCACCAAGTGGTGGTGCTTTTATTCAAAGTTTAAAGAAATTATCTGAAAAAATAAAAGAGAATAATGGTAGAGTTGCATATCTATTCAGCGAACCCAGGGTTTATCTTCATGAGTTAGAAAAATATGGTGTATTGTATTTGTGTCCAAAGACAGCAAATAAAAGGTTCAGTTATTCTGCAGTAGTAAATATGGCCAAAGCAATAAAAAGCATAAGGGCGAATATTATACATATTCATTTTGTTGGTATGGCTTATCTCTCAGCTGCCTGTTTGCTAAAATTTTTTTTTAGATATAAACTTATTATTCACTGGCGCAATCCTCCAACAAGCATATTGGCCGGGGCTAAGTTTTTTCATTATTTTAGTCCGCTTTTTTACCGCTTTTTAAATTTATTATTCTTAAATAAAAATATCGTAATAAGTAACTCCATTAAGGATTCGCTAATATACAGAAAATTTGCTTCATCTGAAAAAATATCTGTTATCTATAATGGCATTGATACCTCAAAATTCACCATAACAAGGGAAGAAGCCCAGCAAATTATTGAGAGGAAAATTGGTAAAAGGATATATGACCATCCAGTGGTAGGCATGGTTGCAAATTTTTCTCCCCAAAAAGACCACGAAAGTGTTATTAAGGCAGCAAGCATTGTAAAGGCAAGAATTCCGGACATCCTATTTTTATTTGTAGGTTCAGAAAAAAGATATGTTGGTGAGGGGAAAATTGAAAAATTAAAAGCTCTGGCAGATTCATACAATGTTAAAGAAAATATTATATTTTTTGGTGAGTATCAAAATGTCCATGAAATTATCCCACGGTTTGATATTGGTATCCTTTGTTCAAATTTTGAGGGCTTTGGAAATGCAATTGTAGAATATATGGCGGCAGGGAAACCAGTTGTTGGAACAAAGATCGGTGGTATTGGAGAAATAATAAAAGATGCTGAAAACGGATTTCTTATAACACAAAATAATGCTGAAGAACTTGCTGATAAAATAATTACCTTGTTGACGAACAAAAAAATGGCATTAGAAATGGGAGGTCGTGCAAAAATATATGCAGAAAGGAATTATTCATTAGAAGTATGGGTGAAAAATATATTTGATTTGTATAAAAATCTGCTATGATTATATATATAGGGGATGACCCGGAAATAAAAAAACGGATGGCACAGCCATGTTATTTATTAATCTTTTCGGATAAAAATATTACTGTTGCAAAAGATTCAAAGGAATTATATCCCGATGTTTTCCTAAACAATCTTTCGGACTTTCTATTGTTATTTGAAGGCGATATGCTATTACCTGGGGATGTTAAAACTATTTTAAATCTCTATAAAAAATATCGTGATGATTTTATATTGCATATTAATGGAATTTTTAATCTATTGTTATGGGACAAGGCTAATAATAGAATAATAATTGCGAATGATAAACTTGGATTACTCCCCTTTTATTACCACAAAATGAAAGATAGTAGTGGATTACTTGTTTCAACAAAGTTAAAGGATATTATGGAATTAGCAAAATTTGATAAGAAGATTAACAAAAATGCCCTTGTACAATTTGCACTTTTTAATTATATTACTAGCAGAGACACATTCATTACTGGTATTTACCAATTTCTTCCTGCCGCAAGAATAATCTGGTGTAACAACAAAGTTGCTGAAAGCAGTTACTATTCATTAATAAAATATTTTTATGAAGAACCCATTAGTGAGGAAGAATTAATGAACGAATTTCCTGAGGTGCTGTTAAAAAGTATCCGCGATTGGGTTGCTAACAAAAAAAGGATAGGAATCCTTTTGTCTGGAGGTTATGATTCAAGGGTTTTGCTTGCCTGCCTATTGAAAATAGGAATAAAGGGTTATGCATACACCTGGCATAATCCCAAGGTTAAAGAGTGTTTTATCGCTCAAAAACTCGCTCTAAGTGCGGGTTTCGTTCACAAATTCATACCCTATTATCCGGAAGATAATATAGCTACTGAAAATATCTATGAAGTAAGTAAAGCAACAGAATTTACATTTCCGCTTTTCCATATCGGAAGGTATTACGCGGTAAAAAAAATTGCATCAGAAGTTGATATCTTGTTTTCTGGCCAGGGTGAAATTATAAGAAGTATTCCAATTCCGAATGATTATATTAATTCCGCACTGACAAGTTATTTTATTAGTGAAAAGATTCTTCCAAGTAAAGAAACACATTTTTTTTGTGTCCCAGATTATGAACCAGATTTATTACTCAATGAACAATATAGAACCCTTTCTTTTACTCAGAAGTTGACACACTTTCTATTAAATTATGCGTATCGGTTTGATTATGGTGTATTGAGATATGGTGAGAGCCACCAAAGGCTTGTATCTATGCCTTTTCTTGATAACCGAGTAATTGAGATTCTTTTAAGAAGCCCGCTTTCAATCGCCCGGCTCAAAACCTGGGGAAAAAACATTTATGCAACATTTGCCACAAGAAAGTTATATTTCAATGTAATAAAACGATATGCGCCTGCATTACTTGAACTTCCTGTTGACAGAGGTTATCCTCAGAAATATGATTGTGGGTCAATAGGACTGTTTATGACAGGATTGTGGGGAATAAGAAATCTATTGAATGCAACCAGAATGGCAAAAAGTGAAATTTCCGCACCCTGGAGACTCTTTATCAATAAAATATTGAGTGAGACAAAGACTATAAAAAGAGAGTTTTATAACAGGGAAAAAATTACAAGGAAACTTGGTGATGAGAAAAAATGGAATCCAATAGGGTCTTATGAACTGGAAAAAATTGCACGGTTTGAACTCTGGTTTCGTTATTTCATAGAAAATTCTATATGAATAGTAAAAAAACAAAAATTTGTATTATAAGATGTTATTATTTTCCTCAAGAAACGCATCTTAAAAGAGATGTAAAGGCACTATTAGAACAGGGGTATGAGGTGGATGTTATCTGCCTTTGCGATATTGGACAGAAACTATATGAAGTTTGGAATGGTGTCAATGTCTATCGTATTCCGATTAAACATTTAAGGCGGGGATTATTGAGATATATCGCTGAGTATTTCATATTTTTTACAGGTACTGCGATTCTTTTAACTTTACTTTTTTTTAAAAAAAATTATAATATTATTGAAGTTGACACTATGCCTGATTTCTTGGTTTTTTCAACATTGATTCCCAAAATTTTTGGAGCAAAAATAATTCTATATCTTTTT
This sequence comes from Caldifarciminota bacterium, assembly GCA_037444665.1. Lineage (GTDB taxonomy): Bacteria > Hydrothermota > Tepidihabitantia > SM23-42 > JAOAFX01 > JAOAFX01. The sequence continues at coordinate 21,167 of JBBILZ010000035.1, read as the reverse complement.
GAAAATGTGCCTGTACTTTTTGCAAGAAAATTAAAGATATCCTTACATCATCCTTTAGTAAAACTACTTGGAATAATAGAAAATTTAAGCGTTAAGTTTTCACACAAAATCATTATTACCTGTGTTCGTAAAGAAAAGTATTTTGAGAACGCTAATATTCTATTGAATGTACCAGATGAAACAATGTTTTTGCCTGAAGGTTTTACTTTTTCTAACAAAAATAGGAAAATTTCAAATGTTTACGGTAATGGCGACAAAACATTGATAATGACCCACTCAACGATTACTGAGATATATGGTATTCAAAATATTATTTATGCCCTTTCAATACTTGTACCTAAGTATCCAAAGATAAAATGTGAAATTTTGGGTGAAGGTGAATATCTACCGGTATTGAGAAAAATTGTTGAAACATACTACCTTACAAATAATGTTATCTTTAAGAGTTTTGTCCCTTTTGAAAATTTATCAACCCATCTTTGCCAGGCTGACTTAGGAATAATTTCTCTACTCATTGAATATCTGCTACCTAATAAATTATTTGAATATATTGCATTAGGAATACCTGTAATTTGTGCTGAGCATAATACAATCAGAAATTTTTTTACTGAGGATGAATTAACATTTTACAACGCTCAGGATTATCGTGATCTGGCTGAAAAGATTGAGTGGGCAATGTTTAATCGTGAAGCCATTTTAAAAAAATCTGAGGCTGCATTAAAAAAGTATAAAGAGCATTATTGTTGGGAAAAATCAAAGAAGATTTATATTGATTGCTACAAATCACTGGGAGGAAAAAAATAATGGATTTAACCTCATCTTTAATAACTTTAATTGTTGCAATTCTTGGTATTTATGTGGTCACGCTGGTAATAAAGAACTGGCATAATCTGCCATTGGTGCTTTTACCCTTTATCTGGTATTTACCCGAGCAAACTTCTCCAGGAAGGCTGCTGGAAACTCAAATGTACCTGCGCTGGTTTTCGGTCATTCTAATTCCTGTTTTAATAATATTGCTTTTGTTGAGAAATCAAATTTTTGCAGAACGAAGAATCAAAATAAATTTGAGTAATATTTCACCTTATATTTTAATTTTCATATTTTTGACAGCTTTAGCTGCCTTTGTAAACAAGATTTCTATTAATGAAACCATAGCATATTTGGCGGTATATCTTAGGTATCCAATATTTTTTATAATTATGCTCAACATACCTTTTAATGATAAGTTGGTCGTTAGGTTTTTGGTTTTATTCTTAATATTAACCTACATCCAGGTTCCTGAAGTGCTTTACAGATATTTTGTTTTTGGAATCACTGGCGACGAAATCTCGTGGTCACTTGGTGGTTGGGGAACAACTAATATTGGTATTTATTGTATTTACTGTAGCAGCCTCATTGTTGCCCATGGCTTAAATCAACGTTTTAGTATTTGGCATTTAATCGGAATATTTGCTTTATTCATACCATCAATATTAGGAGAAATAAAGGCTGCGACATTATGGATGCCGGTGATTGTTATATTAATTATCATCTTTTATCTTACTACTATAAAAAGAGGTAGGTTGGGAATAATTGCCGCATTAGTTATAATAATAATCTTTTCTTCTCTATCTCTCCAATGGTGGCAAGGTCTGCATGGCTCAAACATACAAAAAATAGTTGAAGACATATTTTTGTCTTTTCAGGGCAAGGTTTACGGAGAAGAAAGGTATTCAGTATATAGAGTGGGAGTTGTTCTTCGTGTTCTTGAAGAGGTGAGAAAAAACAGTACCAATCTATGGTTTGGCTTCGGTCCAGGTTCCAGTTTTGTGGGAAATTTCTGGGGTAGACCAGGGTTAATAATGCAACTTGAATTTAGTACAAAAGATACGCCCAATCAATTTGCCTCATCTTTACTTGATATTGGTATTATAGGAATCATTGCTTATTATTTAATTTTGCTAAATTTTTTCATTCTCTGGAAAAATATCCGTAAGATTAAAAACCATAATGATAAACTTTTCAATATTCTGGCTACTGCCTATCCTGGATTTTTAATTTATTATTCAATAGTGGGGCCACTTTATCACCCTGTGTGGAGATTTGATGCATCATCCTTTATCTTCTATTTTGTAAGTGCCTATTTGTATCAAAAATTAAATGACTATAAACAGATTTCTGTTGCAAAAAGTAATAAATAATAGTAGAAAATGAAGACCGAAAATAATGTTATTATTCTTGACCCACTAATTGATACGCAATGGGATATTTTAATACAAAGCCATCCCAGGAGCACAATTTTCCACAGTTCTTATTGGGCAAGAGTCATAAACAAAACCTACCATTATAAACCAGTTTACACAATTCTTAAAGACAATGGAACGATCAAACTTGCCATTCCATTTTTTCTTATAAAAAATAAGATAATGGGCAAACGGTTTGTCTGCCTGCCATTTACTGATATGTGTTCTCCACTATCTAATAGCCACGAAAATTTAATTGATCAAGAAATAATTCAATTATTTGAAACATTGGCGAAAGAATTTAATATTAACACCTTTGAAATTAGAGGAGGCGAAATCTCTGATTTGAAAAGCATTACCATGCAAGTACATACTTATTACAAAATTTTCAAATTAGAACTCACACCCGGACTTGAGCATATATGGAAAAATTTGAAGCAGAAGTCAATTCGTTATCCAATCAAAAAAGCCCTTGGTTATGGCTTACAAATTGTCCGCTCAGTATCCGAGCAGGATATAAAATTATTTTATCGCTTGAATCTTTTTACTCGCAAAAAACATGGTGTAATTCCACAACCTTATGCATTTTTTGTGAATATATGGCAGGAGATTATAAATAAGGGACTCGGATTTCTATTAATTGCAAAATATCAAGAAAAGGTTATTGCAAGTAGTATATTTTTTATTTACCGGGATACTATTTACCATAAATTTAATGCCTCTGATGAACATTATCTTAAGTATCAGCCTAATCATCTGATTTTATGGACAGCAATTAAATGGGCGGTGGAGAATGGATATAAAATAATGGACTTAGGTCGCACTGCGCCAGACAATATTGGTTTAATGATTTTTAAACGCCACTGGGGCGCAAGGGAATTTGATTTACCCTATTATTACTGGCCTAAAATCGGCGGCGCAGCTTCTACAAAAGAGAGCAATTTGAAATATAAAATAGCGAGTTCAGTTCTTAAAAGAACACCCATTCCGATATTAAAGGTTGCAGGGAATTTATTTTACAAACATTTTGGATAAAAAAGACGAAAAGATAGGAGGTCTTTACCAATAATTTATGGGTGAATTGATAAGATTCTGGAAATTGCCTGAAGAATGTAATAAGCTTCTTCTATCCTTTGAGTTAGAATATGGAAAATTTCTTTTTGAAAAATATAAAAGGGATAGATACAGGATTCAAAAATTTTTCTATGTGATTAAGCCTCTAATTCCGCGAGTCATGCAAATTCAGATAAGAAGAGCAAAAGCAAAATCAACCAAAAATAACTTTCCAAATTGGCCCATTGAACCGTATTTAGAAAAATTCAAAAAGGAACGCTTGAAAGATCTAATTTTCAACAATAGATTTCCTTTTATCTGGTTCTGGCCCAATAATAAAAATTTTGTATTTTGTTTAACCCATGATGTTGAAACTAAGAAGGGTTTAAAAAATATTGAAAAGATTGTGGAGATTGAAAAGAAGTACGGATTCCGTTCTTCTTTTTTCTTTGTTCCTGAAGATTATGATGTCCACAGGTCTTTAATTCGTGCTCTTCAGAAAGACGGTTTTGAGGTGGGTGTACATGGCCTGAAACACGATGGCAGATTATTTAATTCCTATAATATATTCCAGAATAACATTAAAAAAATTAAAAAATATGCGGATGAATGGAATGCCAATGGATTCAGGTCTCCATCCCTTCTCAGACATACCGAATGGATGAAGGAACTTCCTTTTGAATATGATTCTTCATTTCCAGATACTGACCCCTTTGGGCCACAACCTGGTGGTTGTCTTTCTATCTTTCCATTTTTTTTAGGTAATTTAGTAGAACTACCCGTCACCCTTGCCCAGGACCATACCCTTTTTGTAATTCTCAAAAAAAATGATATTAAAATCTGGAAGCAAAAAATTGATTGGATTGAAAAGAAAAATGGCGTAGCATTAGTAATTGTTCATCCTGACTACTTTGATAAAAAGGTGGAAAAATATTATATGGAATTATTGGACTATGTTTCAAATAAAGAAAATTACTGGCACGCTTTGCCAATACTAATCTGTGATTGGTGGCGCCGTCGGGACCGTGCTTCTCTTGTCAGAGATGCCGCTGGCAATTGGACTATATCTGGTGATGTTAGCAACGCAAGTATTCAGTATATAAATAATCACTTATATTAAGAAAATGTTTGAATTTGAAAATTTACCAAGTGTAAAATAATAATTGACAAATAGTATGACTATGTGTAAAATATGGTATGATAAAACATAGGCTTCTTTTTGACCAGATTTTGCCCTATATCAATTCTTCTGAGGCGATCATTATTACGGGGATGCGAAGAACCGGCAAAACGACCGCACTCAATTACTTTTACGAGCATATTGATTCAAAAAACAAAATATTTTTGGATTTGGAAAATATTCTCAACCGAAGTTATTTTGAAGAAAAAAACTACGAAAGGATTAAATTAGCTTTTGAAAGCCTTGGCCTTGACTTTACTAAAAAGCCTTATATCTTTCTTGATGAAATTCAACTGGTCAAATATATTCCCTCAATTGTAAAATATTTCATAGACCACTATGGCGTAAAATTTTTTCTTACTGGTTCGGCAAGTTTTTATTTAAAAAACCTTTTTACCGAATCACTCTCAGGACGAAAATATATCTTTGAAATTTATCCTTTAACCTTTAGGGAATTTCTTAAATTTAAGGATACCTCTCTTAAAATTCCTGAAGATGCTGGGATAATCACTGAACCAGTTTTTGAGACTATCTCCCGGTATTATGACGAATATCTCAATTTTGGTGGTTTTCCCGGAGTGGTTTTGAAGTCCAATATAGAGGAGAAAAAAAAGGCACTGGAGGAAATATTCTCTTCTTTTTTTCTATTAGAAGTTTTGCAATTGGGTGATTACCGGCGAAATACGGTAATCAAAGACTTGATGTTACTTTTAATGCAGAGAATAGGTTCTAAATTGGATATTCAAAAGTTATCAAGAGAGTTGGGTATTTCTCGACCAACTATTTATGAATATATTTCCTTCCTGGAAGGAACATATTTTATAAAATTAATTAGACCTTTTAGTAGCACAAAAAATTCAGAAATTAGAAGGGCTCCCAAGGTATATGTCTGTGATTCAGGAATCGCCAACCATTTTGCTAAATTAGATGAAGGTCATATCTTTGAAAATAGTGTCTTTCAGAATTTACAAACAAAAGGAGGGCTCAACTACTATCAAACAAAAAGTGGTTGTGAAATAGATTTTATCTTAAATAAGCAAATTGCCTATGAAGTTAAATTAAATCCACAAAACAAGGATATAAATAAATTGAAAGAAATTTCAAAGGCACTCGGTCTTAAAGAATCATTTATTGTTTCTAAAAAATATTGCGACAAAAAACACACAATATATGGATTTATGCTTTAAATGTGTCCAGGTGTATATCAGAAACTCTGGGCTTGACTTGCTATTAAATTTACATATAATTGTTTAATTAAGAAAGGGGAAAAAATGAAGGTTGCGGTGATCGGTGTTGGTTATTGGGGTCCTAATTTGGTGCGAAATTTTTTAAATAACAAAGAGGTCAGCGAGGTTTATTGTTTTGATATTGATGCCAGAAGGTTGAATAATATCAAACAGCAATTTCCTGTGGTAAAACTTGTTGATAGTTATGAAGATATTTTGAAAAATCAAAAGATCAGTGGTGTTTGTATTGCCACACCTGCCAGCACCCATTTTCCATTAGCAAAGATGGCAATTGAACATAACAAACATATTCTTATAGAAAAACCTTTTACAATAAATATCAAACAAGCACAAACCCTTCTTGAATTGTGCGAACAAAAAAAATTGAAACTTGTTGTTGACCATATATTTATGTATAATGGTGCAGTAAAGAAAATAAAAGAGATCATTGATTCTGGCGAAATCGGTAAAATCTTATATTTTGATGCAGTGCGTGTTAATCTTGGTCTATTCCAGCACGATGTAAATGTGCTCTGGGATTTAGCAACACATGATATTTCAATAATGCTCCATTTGATCAATAAAAAACCCAAAGCTGTCTCTGCCATTGCTGTTGGACATTATAATACTACAGAAGATATTGCCTATTTAACGCTCTTCTTTGATGATAATTGTATTGCCCATTTTCATGTAAACTGGCTTGCACCGGTAAAAGTCCGGCGTATTCTAATTGGTGGTTCGCAGAAAATGATTTTTTACGATGATATGGAGACTATAGAAAAGATAAAGGTCTATGATAAAGGGGTGGAAATAAAGAGCAAAGAGGGTATTTACAAAACATTGATCCAGTATCGCACCGGTGATATGTATGCACCAAAGTTTGATACCGCCGAACCCTTATCTCTGCTCGTAAGAGAATTCATTGATGCGATGAAGAATGGAACCGAACCTTTGTCCAATGGAAAGATTGGCCTTGAGGTCGTAAAAATTCTGAGTGCGGCACAGAAATCATTAGAGAGTAATGGTTGCATTGTAGAGCTCCATGGATAATAATAATCAGCAGATAATAAAGAATGTAAAATTGGGCAAGAATGTAAAGATATTCGGATTTGTAAATCTGTATGGTTGTGAAATCGGTGATAACACAAAGATTGGAACATTTGTTGAGATTCAAAAGAATGCAAAGATTGGTAAAAATTGCAAAATCTCTACCCATACATTTATCTGTGAAGGTGTAACCATAGAAGATAATGTATTTATCGGTCACAATGTCACCTTTATCAATGACAAGTACCCACGGGCAACAAATCCAGACGGTTCATTACAGACTGAAACAGACTGGAAGGTTGTCCCTACACTGGTCAAAAAGGGTGCATCTATTGGTTCCAGTGCTACAATTCTCTGTGGCGTAACCATTGGTGAAAATGCCATTGTTGGGGCAGGTAGTGTTGTTACAAAAGATGTGCCTGATAATGCAGTCGTTGCTGGTGTGCCAGCAAGAGTTATAAAAAAATAAATAGTTGCAAAAAATAGAACTTTTAATATCTTTATCCGCATAATTCTGCGGGTTCTACGATATAGAATAAGGAGGTTTGATGCAGGTTCCAATTATGGATTTAAAACGGCAGTATGAAATGATTAAAGACGAGATTGATGGAGCAATCCAGAAAACCATTGATTCCTGTGCTTTTGTTGCAGGAGAGAGAGTAAAGGAATTTGAAAACAGTTTTGCAAATTATTGTGGGGTAAAACATGCCATTGGTATTTCTACAGGTACAGGTGCGATATATGTTGCACTCAAATCACTTGATATTGGAAGGCACGATGCAGTAATCACGGTCCCTTTCACCTTCATTGCCACTGCAGAGGCAATTAGTTTCACTGGCGCAACGCCCATCTTCGTTGATATAAAAGAGGACTCTTATACTATTGACCCTGAAAAAATAGAAGAATATATTGAAAAAAAGTGTGAGTGGGTAGAGAAAAAAGGAGTACTCAGGGACCAGGAAAAGAAACTGAATGTAAAAGCCATTGTTCCGGTCCATCTGTATGGACAACCTGCTGATATGGACCCGATTCTAAAGATTGCAAAAAAATATAATCTTGCCGTGATTGAAGATGCAGCCCAGGCGCACGGTGCATTGTATAAAGAAAAAAAAGCAGGTTCAATCGGCACTCTTGGTGCATTCAGTTTTTATCCAAGCAAGAATTTAGGTGCGTATGGTCAGGGTGGTATGGTGACCTGTGATGATGACCAGCTTGCAGAAAAGGTGCGGATGTTGATTGACCATGGGCAGAAAGAACGGTATTATCATGAATTTGAAGGCTGGAATTATAAAATGGATGGGTTCCAGGCATCTATTCTTAATGTTAAATTGAATTATCTTGATGACTGGAACGAAGACCGGCGCCAGAATGCCCATTATTATAATGAGTTGCTAAACGGTCTGGAAAAGATAATAACGCCAAAAGAAATGCCTTATGCTAGGCATATCTATCACCTCTATGTTGTGCGTGTGTCGGATAGGGATAATTTTCAATCATTCTTAAAAGAAAATGGCGTGGGAACAGGAATCCATTATCCAATACCACTCCATCTCCAGAAAGCATATAAACACCTGAATTACAAAGAAGGAGACTTTCCCATTTCTGAAAAGTGTGCCCGGGAGATTGTTTCTTTGCCAATGTTTCCTGAATTAACACATCAGGAGATTGAATATGTATGCAGGATAGTAAAGGAATGGGTGGAACAAAAATAAAATTTTTTGGGGGTGGTGTTATTGAAGTTGAATAAATTGATTATTCCTAAAATTATACTATTAATCACAGATATCACGGCTATTACTGCATCTTTCTTTTTGGCTATATTTCTGCGCTTTCATAATGATTCTCATATTATCAGAAACCAATGGTCTACATTTTTCTTTCTTTTGGTTGCTATGTTAATAATCAAATATCTTTCTGACCTTTATAACCATTGTTATTATGCTCAGTCGGGCAGGGTCTTTTTTAAACTCATCAATGTATGGGTTATCTCTTTTATCGTATATGTGCTGGTCGGATTTTTAACAAAATTTTATTTTCTGATAAACAGCCGTGGTTTTATTTTCTATTTTTTTATTGTTTATCCTATAATTACCTCTTTTTTCAGAACTGCCATCATACCTAAAATTTTGGTGGACTATTTTTCCAGACCCGAAAGGCGTATCCGTTGTCAATATATTGGACCGGCTGATAAATTTTCTCAATTCAAAGAATTCTTTGAGGGGAATTCTATTGTTGGATTGAATTTAGTATCTGCGGAACATAATAAAGATATTAATAATGCTCAGGAAATTTTTCTTTATAGCGAGGAAGATGATTTTGGAAATTTGTATAAAGAAATCCAGAAATGTGCAATTCAGGGAGCACGCCTCCATCTTGCATCACACCTTCTTAGTGATTTTTCGCTGAACTGGGAATGGTGCAAGATTGATAATCTTCCAATATTTTCGTTCAGAGTGAACGGCCCTAAAAAATGGCAACATATCCTACGCCGAATTCTTGATATAGTTCTATCAACCATTGCTTTAATCATTCTTTTGCCATTGTTTTTAATAATTGGCATCGCTATAAAATTAGATTCACGGGGTCCGATTATCTATAAACAGAAACGCTGTGGTAAGGATGGTGAGGAATTTACTCTTTATAAATTCCGTTCAATGTATAATAATAACTCACAGGCAAAAAGGGAACAGGAGTTCAAAGATTTTATTGAAAAGAAAGTTGCCAAAGGTAAGGTAATTGACCATAATGAAGTCACAAATGTGGGCAGGGTATTGAGAAGAACATCACTTGATGAATTTCCGCAATTTTTAAATGTCTTAAAAGGTAATATGACCCTTATTGGACCAAGACCGCCGATACCATACGAAGTTAAATACTACAAGGACTGGCATAAAGATAGATTAAAGGTAAAACCAGGGGTGAGTGGTCTGTGGCAGGTCTATGGAAGGGGTAGTATGCCTTGTGATTCATCTATCTTCCTTGATTTATTATATACCCTTAATCAATCCATAACACTTGATATTAAATTATTATTTCAAACATTGCCTGCAGTATTATTGGGAAAAGGAGCATATTAACTGATTGATTGTGGTTATTGGGTAATGATGCCCGTATCGGTTTTAAGTTAAATGGCCATTTTTTTTATTTTAGCACTTTATTATCCCATTGATTCCTGGCAGAATGAATTGCTTGAAGAACTGCAGGTGAGGGGTTATTTTATCACTAATACACCTGGTATTAGACCGTATGATATTGAATCAAATATAACACCATCTCCAGATAGTTTTGTCATTGAACTTCAGAACCGACTCTGGTTAGCAAATTTATCACTCAATATCAAATTTGATACTGTGAAAGTTGCTCGGTTCAAACCTATGGTCCATTATAATTTTTCTAAATTCAGTTTATATCTGCAACCCGATGTAAAATTCGGAAGTGATAGTCTACCTCCGAGTAATGTCTTTAAAAATCTTTTCTCCGCAGATTACGAAAGGGTATATGTAAAGTATCAGGCATTCCATTTTGGTATATTCATTGGCAGGGAAAGATTTTCAATTGGTCCTTCTCCTAATTATAACATGCTCTTGTCAGGCTATGGTCCGCCCCTTGATTGGTTCCATTATAATCTTTCTGCAAAATATATCAGGCTGAGTTATTATCTGAGTCAACTTGATGATCTGTTATGCAAACCATTAGAATATCTTGGCGATACAATCACCACTCTCATCAATGCCCGTCGCTATCTGATAATAAAAAGACTTGACTTCATACCAGTCCATTGGTTCAATTGTAGTTTTTCCGAAGCAGCAACTTTTGGTGGTGAGAATTATACATTGATGCCATATCACTTTAATCCTCTGGTTTTTATTCATACGCTTCAGCACAATTGGGGTTATGATGCGAACCTATTTTTTCACCTGGATGCGAAAATTTTCTTAAAAAATTTCGCCATATATTCAGCAATCCTTGTTGATGATTATCAACTTGAACCTGACCCAAATGGTGAACCTAATCACCTGGGAATGAATATGGGGGTTGAATTCGCCGACTTTATTATCAGCCGAACTTTCTGGAACATAGAGTACCACCGCCTATCCCGCTGGATATATTGTATTTACGCACCATATCAACGCTATATGTATTATAGCCATCCTATTGGATTTCCTTTTGGTCCAGATTGTGACCGTCTTTTTGCAAAGATTGTTTATCATCCTAATAAAAAATTTGATCTTTTTATTCAGGGTTCATACTTGAGAAAAGGGGAGAACAGTGTAAACTCAATCTGGCCCATACCAGAAAAACCGCGCGTCCCTGGCACCTCTTTTCCTGAAGATAATTTTCTATCCGGGACTGTGGAAAAAATATTAAATGTAAATGTCGGTGTTAAATTTTTCTATCAGAGAATTCTATTCCTCCAAACAGATGTTGGAGTTCTAAACAATCAGAACTATCACCACAATCCCGGACAATCAAAAAATACATTACAACTCAACATACATATTCAATTTTTAAAGTTATAATAAATACAGATGGTATGAGAAAAAATTCAATTGCGGATTATATTTTCCTTGCCCGACCGATATTGCTGGTTCCGGTCTGGGCATTTTTTTTATTAGGATATTTAAGGGCAGGAGGACAGCGCTTCTATTTTAATCAAACCTTTCTGTTAACAATAATTGCCTATACCACATTAATGGCAATTCTGTATATTTTAAATCAAATTGCTGACCGGAACTCAGATATAATAAACCAGAAACATTTGCTCATTGCCGAAGGGATTATTCCTTTAAAAAATGCCTGTGTAGAGATTATTTTATTGGCGATCATTACACTTTTTCTGTGCACCAAACTATCTTCAATAGTGCTTATAATAATGTCAATCTCTTTTCTTTTTGGAATCTTATATTCGTTTAACCCATTTAGATTGAAGGCGATTGGCTTTGCCGACATTTTAATTAATGGCATTGGTTATGGATTTCTAAATTATTCCCTGGGTTGGTTAACGATTAGACAATTCTCTTCTGATGTATTTATTTTCTCGCTGCCCTATGTTTTTGCTGTAAGTGCAATATTTGTAAATACCACTGTGCTGGATATTGAGGGTGATAAAAAATGTGGATATAAGACGACCGGCGTGGTACTGGGTAAAATCAATTCAGCACGACTTGCTCTGTTATTGATCATTGCCTGCACTGTTTTTTCTGTGCTTAACCGAGATTTTATATGCCTCATTCCGGCCCTGATTGCACTGCCATTATTTTTTCTGGCAGGACTTAAAGGAGATGAACATTATATCAAATTGTCAATCAGGATTGGCGGACCTTTGTTGATTTTGATTGTGGGTATTATCTTTCCCTATTTTTTAATTTGCTCATTGTTAATTTTTGTATTTTTACGAATCTACTACAAAAAAAGATTTGGTATCACCTATCCGAATTTATAATTATGAAAAAGATGCTATTTCTTGTTCTATTATGTTTTAGCTTGGGTACTGCCCAATATTCCGATTCGCTTTCTGATACATTAAAATATAAAATAAAAAATACTATCAATTATCCTCGCGATGCCTGGTTTTCCCAGGATAAGTTTTTACACTCTTCTGCCTGTGCCTCAATCGTTGGTTTGAGTTATCATACACTGGTCTGCCGATTGCAAAAAGACGAAGATACAGGCAAAATCTATGCTATTTCACTGACCGCAGTTATTGGCTTGGGTAAAGAGATTTATGACAAGAAAAAGAAAAAACATTTTTCCTGGAAAGACCTGTGCTGGGATGGATTGGGATTGGCTGTGGGATATTTTGCATTCATCCACGAATACTGAGGGCTCATTTTTATCCCGTATTATTCATACTCAATGCTTAGCCTGACGCCAGGTCAGGGTCATTGCGAGCCTGTCACGATGCTAAAGCCTCTATTCCCAGATTAGCGACGATAAGATTCGTCCATCTTATCTCACCATCCTAAAGAGACCCTTCGCTCCGCTCAGGGTGACACTCCGTTGTAAACACAGTAAATTTTTCAAATTCAACAGTAGCGTCCGACTTCAGTCGGACGCTGAGATTCGTCCATCTGTTTTTTTACCCTCAACCATGCCCTATAACCATACCAGCTGCCATGCCCTATAACCACTGACTATTTTTTGGAGTAGGCACTTTAGTCCCGTGGATTGAAAGATGGCAAGGCTTTATGCCTTGCTATCTTTTTTTAAAGAATCAGTTATTATCTGAATAACCTTTTTTCTTATCTCTGGCATTATGCCCAATCTTACTTTTGGATGCACACAATTTGCCAGCAAAATTATTATCAAATTTTTCTTCGGTTCTATCATTACCATTGTGCCGGTAAATCCAGTGTGTCCAAATGCCTTATCAGAAAGAAATTCAGGATATGGATTTATCCACCAACCCAGCCCTCGTTTTTCCGGACCACAGGTCCAGTCTTTAATCATCTGTTTTACACCATCTATCTTTATAATCTCACCATTTAAATAAGCCCTTAAAATTTTCACCAGTTCTTGAGCATTTGAAAATAACCCTGCATTTCCTGAAACCCCTTTAAATCCATAAAAACAATTACCATCGTGAACCTCTCCTTTGATTAAATAATTACGCCATTTAAATCTTTCTACATTTCCATATTTAGCCGCCATTTTCTTTTCGTGCTCATTCCCCATCTCAGTTGCAGCGATATTTTTTATCTTCTTAGAAGGATTGAACATAAGATATTTTAAACCCAATTTTTTAAATATCTCCTCCTGACAAAGTCGGTCAAATCTCTGCCCGGTTATCCTTTCAACAATCAAAAAAAGAATAATATAACCAAGACAGGAATAGATAACTTCATCTCTGCCTGTGTTTGTATTTGCCAGATATTCTATTCTTTTATCTTCAGGAAGAATATAAAGTGGAAACCAGGCAGGCAAACCCGATGTATGAGTCAACAAGTCCTTGATTGTTTTTTTGCCATTTGGCTTTCCTTTAAATTCTTCAACATACTTTTCAACAGGGTCTTCTAATTTAATCTCTTTCTTATCAACCAGGTACATCATTGCCATTGCAGTGCACAATGGTTTGGTAATTGAAGCGAGGTCAAAGATTGTATCTTTCTGCATTTTTATTTTTTCTGGTATTATCTGGGCATAGCCAAATGATTCAAAATAAAATACCCTTTTTTTATTACCCACCCACACCTCTGCACCAGGTATTTTCTTTCTCATTATACACGCATTTAGATATCTTTCCAGTTCTTTAAAATTCATAAATTCCTTAATTAAACAATTAAACAATTGTTTAATTGTTTAATTGTTTTACTAATAAGGTTTAACAAGGCTTTGAATTGACATTCAGCAAGTCCCATTTGCAATAACTTAAGTCCGTGTGGAATAAATTTTCTGAAATGGAGTTTGCCTTTATTTAAAGAGAGATTGGCAAATGCGCCCAGTGCCTGCATATTCCTTTGTATTGCCGTGAGCCTATAAATTTCAAGAAATTCTTTTTTCTCTATTTTTATGCCCTGCTCTTCCAGATGCGCTAAGTAGTATTCAATAAAAAATAATTCAGAGTCTTTATCTATTTCCACATAGGCATCACGCAGAAGTGAGGCAAGGTCATAGGTCAAAGGACCAATCCTTGCGGATTGGAAATCAATGATTCTGATCCTGCCATCTTTAATAAAGATATTCTGGGACTGATAATCACGGTGCATAAGATAATTATTCACCGGCTTTATCAATCTTATAAGTTCTTTATAAAGAAAATCCATCTCGTCTTCAATCGTCTTAAGCTCTTTTTCTGTAGATTGACAAAATTGTCCAAGAAAGAACTCTTTGAAATATTCCTGTTCCCATCTGATATGCTCGTCATCGTAATAGACATTGATAGGTGCATCCTTTCTGCCATCAAGTTGTAGTCTTATCAATTCATCAATCGCCATAAGATAAAACTTCTGCCAGTCTGTATTATGGTTCTTCATAATTTCATATAAAGAACTCGTACCCAAATCTTCAATAACAATTTTATCTACTCCGGTCTCAAACAACTCAGGCACGCCAACCCCTGCACGAGAGAGGTGGTTTAAGATTCTAGCATAATCTTTAATATTCTTATCTTCAATAAGGATATATGTCTTATTATCCTTTTCTACCCTATAAAACCTGCGGTCTGAACCACCAGTAATTATCTCCTCAATAATTCTATATTTCTGCAATCTACTTACCATTCAAACCTTTCATCTTTCTCAGAAGTCTTATGAATTTTGGCAGAGCCACCTTTGACTCCAAAGTTATTTACAGAAGACAGGTGCAGGTGATGGTACACTTTGGGTGTTCCGATGTCATACCAGGAGGCATCTAAGATAATGCCGTTTAGGATTTCGCCGTTTTCTATAACATTGTTATAGACCTCGGTCAAACTGAAGATTTTTTTGCCTTCAGGAAAATATTTGAATATTCTCTTTGAAAGAACCGCAATACCCGTATATGTAAAACAACCTTCACACCGTTTTTTGTAGAATCTGAGAATCCTATTCTTTAATACACGCACACGATTTGTTTTATAATTATTTACTAGGGCAATTGTTGCCAGTGGCTTATTCTTTTTATGTTCATTTATGAGCATCTTTAGATCAATATCAGAGACGACATCACAATTGTGAATCAAAAAATCTTCAGTCACGAAATCCTTAAAATTCATCAGTGCTCCACCAGTGCCAGAGAGATAGTCTTCTTTAACGAGTTTCAGACCAGGGATATCTTTTAAAAAGTTTTTCATAATATCTGCTTTGTAGTAAAGGTTGATGCCAATTTTATTTATTCCTAATTTTTTTAATTTATTAATAATCAAACGGATTATTGGTATTCCATTAATGGGCAATAAGGGCTTGGGAGTCTTCTCTGTCAATTTTCCCAATCTCTTACCCAAACCTGCCGCAAGAATAATGCCTTTCATAAAGAAATGTTAATGGTTAAATGGTAATTGGTTAAATAATTTGTGTTTTTATTCATATAACAGATATTTCTGGCGCATTCTTTTAAATCGCTCCAAATCTTTTGACCATCTTCTTTTCATCAGTGATACTGGTCTGCCTTTTTCTATTGTCTCTCTTATCCAGGAATTTCCAATCAGAATATCAAAGGGCATCCTTTTTTTCTCAAATTCATAAGGAGGTTTACGCCAGGCAAATTTTTTTGGATAGAGCCTTTTGATGGTGCTGATTATCTCAAGCCCCAGGCAGACCGGGTCAAATGTTTTTAAATCAGTCACATAGAACTGTGCACCGCCACAGACTTTTCCCTGATATTTATGGAAGGTAGGAATAAATTTCAATGGCCTGAACTTTACTCCTTTTATATCTCTTTGTGCTAATTCCTTTACCAAAATTTCTTCATCTATCCAGGGTGCACCAAAGATTTCAAAGGGTCGGGTCGTTCCCCTGCCTTCAGAGACATTTGTTCCTTCTAATAGACACATTCCAGGATAGACACAGGCAGTTTCAAATGAAGGCATATTTGGTGAAGGAACGGTCCAGTATAATCCGCAATCAGGAAAGTAGAATCTTCTTTTCCAGTCTTCCATTTTTATGATAGTAAGATCTACATTAAATTTGTATTCTCTATTTATCATATTGCAGATTTCTCCAATGGTCATCCCATGCCGAACAGGCAGGGGATATAGTCCTACAAAAGAAGAGAAATTTTCTTCCAGCACCGGACCCTGCACCGTAATACCATTCAAAGGGTTAGGTCGGTCAAGGACAATTATTTTTTTACGCAATGCTGACATTATTTTGATCAGTAGTATCGCACTCCAGATAAATGTATAATACCTTGTGCCGATATCCACCAGGTCTATTACTACAATATCAATTGATCTCAGAATCTTTAATGTTGGGCTCAATCTTTTGCCATATAAACTTACTACAAGAATATTTTTTTGTCGTTGGTTTTTAACAAAAATCTGGTCCTGCAAAGCACTGAACAGACCATGCTCTGGTGCAAAGATTAATTTTGTATTAGTAATTTTAGAATTAACAAAATGACTAATAGTGGGAATGAGTTTAGTGTCAGTTGCAGGAATGTGGGTTAACAGTGCAATCTTTTTGTCTGTTAGTGGCTCATATTTGTCTGCGAGCAATATATCAATTCCTAAAAGCACAGATAAATATATATTGAAATTCACAAAAGTCAATGTGGATGATGATTCATATTGTCCCATTAGTACCAATTTATTGATATTAAAATTACCTATTGACAAATTCCTAAATATCTATATTATATTATATCATGAAATTAGGGGAAATTCTGGTCAAGCAGGGTATGATTTCTGAAGATATGCTTGCCCGTGCCCTTGAAGAGCAAAAAAAGGATGGTGCAAGATTAGGCTCAACACTTATAAAATTGGGGTTTGTAAAAGAAGAGGACCTTTTAAAGGCACTCTCTATTCATTTTGGTGTAAAATCAATAGATTTAAGAAAACAAGAACTTGACCCGAATATTTTGAAATTGATTCCTGGTGACCTTGCGGGTAAGTACCTTGTCGTGCCTGTAAAAAGATTGGGCAGGACACTCAGTCTGGCAATGATCAACCCTGGTGATATGAATGCAATTGAGGATATAAAATTTGCTACTGGATTTGATATTGAACCGCTCGTTGCGGCTGAAGATGCAGTCTTGAAAGTTATCAATGAAAAATATCATATTGAAAAATTTCTGGCTGATGTAATGTATGAGATTGAAACTGCTGAAGCAGGCGAGGCAGCAGTAAAGATGATGGATGAGGTAGTTAAACAAAAAGAAGAAGAGGACCTATCCAATGTTGCGGATGATTCTGAAAGTGGTCCAGCCCTGAAAATGGTAAGCAAGATTATAACCGATGCAGTAGAGATGAATGTATCTGATATCCATATTGAGCCTTATGAAAATGACCTGAGGGTGCGCTACCGTATTGATGGTATCTTACATGAAGTGTTAAAACCCCCCAAGAAATTGAATCGTGCCCTGGCAACAGTAATTAAGGTTATGGCAAAATTGAAAGTAGAGGAGAAGAGGTTGCCGCAGGATGGTCGTATAAAGGCAAGGGTCCACAATAAGATTATTGATATCCGTGTCTCTACAGTGCCCACCCTTTTTGGTGAAAAGATTGCGCTCAGATTGCTTGACCGTTCTGCAATTCAGTTAAACCTTGACCTTTTGGGATTTGAAGCCAGTACCCTGAAGACCTTTCGCCGGGCAATAAAAACACCCTATGGAATTGTGCTCGTAACCGGTCCAACTGGTTCGGGAAAAACTACTACATTATATTCTGCTCTTACTGAACTAAACGACCCCGGCTTAAATATCACAACCGCAGAAGACCCGATAGAATATTCACTAATGGGGATAAATCAGTTACAGGTTAATGAAAAGATAGGTTTAACATTTGCCTCTGCATTACGTGCTTACCTGCGTCAGGACCCTAATATAATAATGGTGGGTGAAATTCGTGACCTGGAAACGGCTGAAATTGCGATTCGCGCATCATTGACCGGTCATCTTGTTCTCTCAACTGTCCACACAAATTCTGCAGCTGCAACAATAACGAGATTAGTAAATATGGATATTGAGCCATTTTTAATTGCTTCCACATTATTATCAGTTCTTTCCCAGCGTTTGTTAAGAAAAATTTGTATGAAATGTAAGGTGGAAGTAAAGTATCCACCAGAAATATTACTTGATGCAGGTATCGATCCCAAAAAGATAGATTTTCCATTATATAAAGGCGAAGGGTGTAAAGAATGCCGGGGGACCGGTTACAAAGGTAGGATTGGCGTTTTTGAAAATATGTTAGTTACTGCCCGCATCAGGGACTTGATACTTAAAAAGGCACCGGCTGAGGATATTGAAAAAGTTGCAGTTGAGGAAGGCATGCTTACATTACGCGAATCCGCACTGGAAAAATTACGCCAGGGTTTGACATCTGTTGAAGAAGTTATTCGCGAAACAAGGGTGGAATAATGGAAGAACGATTGGGTGCTTATCTTGTAAAAAACAATTTATTGACTGAAGAACAATTGCGCCAGGCAATTCAGGAGAAAAAAGAGACGGGTCAAAGATTAGTGAGTGTGCTTGTGAGGCTTGGTCTCATCCCGGAAAATAAGCTTCTTGCCCAGTTAAGTAATCTTTATCATATGGAGGTAACCGACCTTGATTATATTATCCCTCCTGAGTCGGTCTTGAGTTTGATCCCTGTGGAAAAAGCTAATTATTATGAAGTAATCCCTATTGACCGAAAAGGTAGAACATTAACCGTTGCGATGGTAGACCCGACAGATATCAGTGCGATTGAAGATTTAAGATTTATTACCGGTATGGAGATCAATCCAGTGCTCGCTTCAGAGACAAGTATTAGAGAAGCACTCGGCCGTTATTACAAAATGGATACGAGCATTGCTGAGGTGAAAGCAGAATCTGGTCCTAAAGAACTGGGTGTTGAAGACCTGGAACTTTTGGAAACCGGGTTGGAAGAGGAAGTAGAAGAGGCAAAGCTACGTGCAGATGCTGAAGGTGGTCCGGTAATCAGATTGGTAAATTTTTATATTGCTGATGCAGTCAATAAAGGTGCTTCAGATATCCATATTGAACCATTTGAAAGACAACTTAGAATTAGATTCAGAATTGATGGTGTGTTAAGGGAACAACAGCCACCGCCGTATAATCTTAAGGCGGGTATAATCACTCGTATCAAACTAATGTCAAAGATGAATATTGCTGAACACAGATTGTGCCAGGATGGTAGAATTAATATTCTGGTTGGCAACAAAATGATTGACCTTCGGGTTTCTGTTATTCCAACCCTCTACGGTGAAAAGGTCGTGATGAGAATTCTTGACCGTAGCGCCTTAATGCTTGACCTGACCAAATTAGGTTTTGGTGAAGAGGCATTAAAGAAATTTTTAAAGGCAATAGAGAGTCCTTATGGTATCATCCTCGTTACTGGTCCTACAGGCAGTGGTAAAACCACAACTCTTTATTCTACCCTATCAAGATTGAACAAGCCTGATAAACAGATAATGACGATTGAAGACCCGGTTGAATACAATATTCATGGCATAAATCAGATTCAGGTTCATGAAGAGATAGGATTAACATTCGCTGCTGCATTAAGGGCCTTTTTGCGTCAGGCACCAAATATTATACTTGTGGGTGAGATGCGCGATACAGAGACTGCAGAGATTGGTATTAGAGCAGCATTGACCGGACATCTGGTATTTTCTACGATTCATACGAATGATGCACCAACCACGATTAACCGTCTGGTGGATATGGGTATCCCTCCCTATCTTGTAGCAAGTGCTTTGATATTAATTCAGGCGCAGCGTTTGGTTAGAAGAATATGTCCAAATTGCAAAGAACAGATTAAAGTAGACCCCAAGTTACTGGAAGAAGCGAACATTCCACCTGAGACATTCCCTGATGGTGTAGTTTATAAGGGCAAGGGTTGCTCTAATTGTAACCAAACTGGATACAAAGGAAGGATTGGACTTTATGAGGTGATGCCAATTTCGCCTACTTTAAGAGCAATGATTTTGAAAGGTGCGTCATCTGATGAAGTAGCAAGACAAGCTAAAGAAGAAGGAATGAAGACCTTGCGTGACGATGGAATTGATAAAATTAAAAAGGGTGTTACCACAATTGAAGAATTAATGCGGGAGACCGCATCATTATGATAAGATTGTGTTTCAAATTGCGTCTTGGTCCGCGTTGTTCCGCGGGTTTTAGCATTAAAAAATAGGAGGTAAAATGCCCGTAACAATGAAACAACTATTAGAAGAAATGGTGCAGCGAAATTCAACAGATTTACATTTAACAACCGGAGCACCACCGATGCTCCGAATTGATGGAGAATTGGTTCCAACAAACTATGAGGTGATGACTCCAGAATTAATTCAGCAATTAGTCTATAGTGTTTTGAATGACCAGCAAAAAAAGAAATTTGAGATGGAGTGGGAACTGGATTTCTCTTTCGGTATTGCTGGTTTGTCTCGTTTTCGTGGCAATTGTTTTCAACAAAGAGGAAGTATTGCAGCAGCAATAAGAACTATACCATTTGAGATTAGAGGATTTAAGGAGCTTGGTATTCCTCCAGTTGTGCAGGAACTCGCGGGTAGACCAAAAGGATTAATTCTTTTAACCGGTCCTACTGGTTGTGGAAAATCAACAACCCTTGCTGCGATAATTGACAAAGTCAATAGTGACCGTCGTTGTCATATCATCACAGTTGAAGACCCGATTGAATATCTGTTCCGGCACAAAAAGGCAATTGTCAATCAAAGACAGGTAGGCAGTGATACGAAATCGTTTGCCAATGCTTTAAAATATGTGTTGAGAGAAGACCCTGATGTAGTAATGGTTGGTGAAATGCGTGATTTAGAAACGATTGCTATTACTCTGACGATTGCTGAA
>JBBILZ010000034.1:0-29175 GCA_037444665.1 Caldifarciminota bacterium | reverse complement strand
ACTACTGCCTGAGGTGAGATTGATTGACCAACCTGGAGAAAATTGCTTGGGGCATCAATACTTTTCACTCCCACATCACTGGTCAACTGGTCAAGAATACGGATTGCATAGACTTCACCACCATTTCCGAATTCTCGTGCATGGACAGCCTTCCCACCCGCAGTAACGAATGAACCATCTTTTGATATATCCACTGCGGTTATTGAGCCTGGTTCATCAATATCATCAAGCAACTGAAATATTGGCGTTGAAGAAGATTTATTAAATACGGTCAGCACATCACCAAATGTTCCCTGATACTGACCCCAGGAACCAGCAACACCCCGTGAACCATCAGCGCTGAGCGCACATTCATCAACATAATCACCGTATTGGGTATATTCCCATAATGGTGTTGATGATGAAGAATCATACATTACCACTTTGCCTGAGTATGTGGGACTATACTGGAAAGTGCCTGCCATAATCGTTGCCCCATTGTCGGAAATTGCGACCGAAGTCACCCAGGGATGTCCGGTATAATGTTGCCATTTCAATGTATAATTTGAGCCAGTCCAGTGATATAAGTAAACTGTTCCATTAAAGTGTCCTTTTACTACATAATTTCCATCCCCAGATATTTTCGCAACACCCTGGCCATAATTGTAAAGCGAATCCCGTCGTGAGCCATCAAGATTATAAATATAGGTAACATAGTAAGTAGAAATGCAGAAGACAGTTCCATCGTTAGAAATATCAAGCCCATAAACACCGTTATTGGGTGAAAAGTCGATTGTGCGGATTGTATCACCGGTATTATTGAAAATAAAAAGTTTAGCCATACCTGTACCAGTGCCGAGTACAGCATAAATTGAACCATCATCACTTACTGCAACAGTCCTGCCCTGAGAACTTGTGGCAATTTTATAGCCGTCTGGCAGATTATAACGCCATTTTGGAGCAGAACTATTGGCAGTAAAACTATAAAATGGTTCGCCTCCAGAACCGGCTGCGATATCTTCTCCTGTGAGGGATGCCATAACTGGAACATACCATTCAGTCAGAGGTAGGGGATAGGTCCATATCGGAATATTATTTCCAAGAGTTCGGTATAAACTTGTCCTTTTGTTATTTAACCACCAGCCCGCCTGAATGAACATCCCATTTCCTGTTATAGAGACATGTTCAGCAATTGCATACTGATGATTGCGGTCAACCCATAAGGTCTCTGCCCGTGAAGGGTCGTATTTAATGGTCGGTGGTAATG
Source organism: Caldifarciminota bacterium (assembly GCA_037444665.1). Taxonomy (GTDB): domain Bacteria; phylum Hydrothermota; class Tepidihabitantia; order SM23-42; family JAOAFX01; genus JAOAFX01. The sequence continues at coordinate 27,929 of JBBILZ010000034.1, read as the reverse complement.
TTCCAATCTTTAACTCACCGGGTGTAATATAGCGCGATAGATTACCAGAGATTTCAACATTAACACCTTCAATGTTTTCCTGTTTTAACATACCGGCAAAAGCCATTGCCGCAAACAATGGTATTAAAAGATATTTTGTCATAGTTACTCCTTTGGAAAATTATATGTAAATAGAGATGGATGTCAAGAATGCAGAAATCCGTTATACGGTTTCGCAGCCCCTGTCGTCAATCGTCAAACGGTTAAGGTCTTTTATAATCCAATAACTCTAAAAAAACTTATGAGGCTAAAGCCTCTATTCCAGATTTATGGGTAAGACCACCACTGTCTGTTTTCTAACAATATTTTAGTAGTTGCCTCATTTATGAGGCTTTCTATTTTTTGTGGGGACAACCTATAAAATTTTAAAATGCCTAAAAATGAATCGTTTACCGGTAAACGGTTGCGATACCCGTTTCGTCAAACGGCCTGGTCTTTCGTATGAAAACCACAAACTCAGCCCTCAAACCATACTAGCATCCACGCCCAATACCCAATAACCATACTGATGCTATGCCTTACAACCTTAGACCTGGTTCTAAACCAATCTCCGGCATAATGCCCGATAAATCGGGCAACTACAGTTGGGGTTAAAATCCCCCTCGCGCCCCCTTTAGCAGGGGGATTTATTGTAGCATCCAATTTCAACTGGACAGAACGGCATTTAAGAATATTGATTTTTTGTTAACGTAACTGGACTGTAAATGTTCCATATGCCCAGCCTGTTGGGAATTCCCAGAGTGGAGTATTGGCACGAACACACCAATTGTATGTTGCAGCTGAATCAATTAAAATCACAGTATGGGTAGTATTTAATGTATATTCATAAACGATATTTCCATCAAGATATACTTCATAATCATAAGATTTTGCCTTTGGCACTTCTGACCAGATAAATTCTATATTAGCAGGCAGGGTATCAACATAGAAGATTGTATCATTAGGTGGATAGATTAAGGCAGGTGGGGGCAAAGGTTTTCTTACAACTTCATAATATCTTGGCACAGACCAGTCAGTGTAATATTCCCAGGTTGGACCATAAGCCCTTACACGCCAGGTAAATCTACTATAATAGCCAAGCCAACTTTGTGCGATATAATTTTTTTTCAATGTATATGACCACTCTTTCATAATATTTAAATCAACAAAACTTATTTCATAAATCTCTGCTCCTTCAAGAATTTCCCAGGAAATAAGCAACCGATTATCACCTTGTGGTATATGGATAAAACTATCTGGTGGTGTAAGCAGTTCTGGTGGTGGTGGAGGTGGTAATAGGGAATCTACTGGTGGTTTATAAGTATTGGGGTCTTTGCAATTTGTGGTAAAGATCAATGTGATTAATAAAGTCAGAGGCAGAATTATTTTACAGCATAATGTGAAAATGAATTTTGCCATTTTATCCTGCTCGCCAGTATTATATTATAACTACAAAAAAATTTTTGTCAAGTGTTACTGTGCACTTATTTTTTTTATATCTTCTGCGATTGCTTTTTTCAAAGATTCATCATCAGGAAATTCTTTGATTGCCCTTAATCTACGTATCAATTCTATGGTTATTTCCTGGTCATATAAATTTTCTGAAAAATTTAATATGTGAATTTCAAGTATAGTATGACTTAAGAACATTGCGCCCTTATATGTATTTCCTCCAAGATTCAAGACGACTTCGTAAACGCCATCAAGGGGCAGTAGTTTTTCCCTGTCAACTGAAAGATTGATTGTAGGAAAGCCTATCTTACTACCTTTACCCTTTCCTTTGATTACTTTTCCAGTAATTGAATATTTTCTTCCTAAAATGCGATTTGCTCCAGGGATATTGCCCAGTAAGAGTAATTCTCTAATCCTGGTGCTTGACACCATTTCGCCATGGTCTTTAATTCCAGGGATAATTTCTACACCAAATTTATTCAGGGCAATATCTTTTAATAGTTTTGCAGAGCCCTTGCGACCTTTACCAAAATGAAAATTTTCTCCAACAATGATTGTTGATGGTTTTACAATTTTATAAAGTAAATCTACAAATTCTTCAGGAGTTTTTTCTGCAAACTGCCGGTCAAATTTAAAATAAAAAACAAAATCAACATTCAAATCATTTAAAAGTTTTTCTTTTTCTTGCTTTGTTGTCAGAAAAAAGATTCCATTTTTATTGAGGATAGAGACCGGTGGAGGTTCAAAAGTGATGATTCCGGTCTTTTTAGTATTACCCGCAACTGATTTTGCTTTTGCAATAATCTCAAGGTGACCCTTGTGAATTCCATCAAAATTGCCCAATCCGCATACAGAGTCTAATGTTATTGGGTCTTTGGTATTATTAATAATGTGCATCTTTGATTGCCTGGTGCAATTCCCGTGAAATTTTTTTAATGACCTGGAATAAATTTCCTTTAACCCTGATGCCCGCAGCAAGTCTATGTCCACCTCCTTTAAATTTTTGCGCAAATGCATTGACATCAATTATTCCATCACTGCGCAGGCTTATCCTGATTTCATCTTTTTCTTCACGGAAGAATGCCGAGACGCGAACATTTTCAATTGCCTGTAAGAATGATATGAAATTTTCTGACTCAGACATCTGGGCATTAGTATTTTTCAACATCTGTTTATTCAAATACATTGTGCCGATACCATTTTTAATGCTGATTGTCTGGAGCACACTGCTCAAAAGTTTTGTGCCGGCAATTGTTTTCGCATTCAATTTTTTCACGAGTTCGGCAGGATTTATATCAAGTGTAATCAAATCCGCACAGATGCGCAGCGCATCAACAGTTGTATTGGGGTAGGCAAATCCACCAGTCTCATTATAGATGCCTGCATAAATAATGCGGGCAATGGATTTATCAATTTTTACATTAAAATATTTAAAAATTTTATAAATGATTTCACAGGCTGAAGATGCCTTCTCATCTATTATTGCAATGTTGCCGAATGGTTTATTGGTTTTGTGATGGTCAATATTGATTATATATTTACCTTCACAAATTTCTTTGAGATTAAATCTATTTTCCGGAAATATTCTTTCCAGACCCGCAGAATCTACTGCAATCAGCAGGTCAAATTCTCCAGCGACCTTTGTGAATTTGTAATCTCCTAATAAAAATCTATATTTTTCAGGAATGGGGGAGAAGCAGAATAATGATGGTCTATTTTTTGTGTGTAAATTAACAAATTTTGCCATAACAAGGGCAGAGCATATACCGTCACAATCTGGGTCAATATGGGTGCCAACAAGAATATTTTTTTTAGTCTTTACGGTCTTTATTAATTTCTTCAATAAGTCGGTCAATTTTTTCTCCATATTTTGAGCTCTCATCTATTATAAATTTCAGGTCAGGGATAAATTTTATTCTTATACGGTGGGCAAGTGTGGTGCGGATATAACTTTTTGCACCATCCAGGACACTAAGGTCATTTGTAGCATTGCCCAGTGAGGTAAAATATATTTTTGCTTCTTTTAAATCTGGCGAGATGACAACCTTTGTAATTGTTACCATACCCAATCTCGGGTCTCTTATCTCCTGACTTATTATCAGAGAGACTTCCCGTGCAATTAATGATGCAACGCGTTCACTTCTCATTTTTTATATAATTGTGGCATTGCTATTCAACAAAATTACCGATGGGAAATTTGATATAAATTCTATAACCTCTCTCAGCGTGGATTCTACAATATTACGGGTATTACTACAGGTTACGATGGCAACCTGTGACCTCTGCCACAGAGATGAATCGCCAAACTCACAAATCGCAATATTAAATCGGTTCTTTAGTTTTTCTTTCATGCTCAATAAAATTCTCCTGCGGTCTTTCAAAGATTGGCAATGTTCAAAATGCAGGTCAATATCACATATCCCAACAAAAAATTTTCCATTTTTTGCTACTGTACTGCACATTAATTTTATTCGCCTTCTTTATTGGTTTCCTCTTCTATTTTATAAAACTGGAGGGTATCACCTTTTTGTAAATCTGGTACATTTTCAAAGCCGATACCACATTCATAGCCTGCGGCAACCTCCCGCACATCCTCTTTAAATCTCTTCAGAGATAAAATTTTGGTTCTGGCAATTTCCTTTTTCTCCCTCAATATTGAGACGACTGCATTACGAATGACCTTACCGTCTTTTATGTAACAACCTGCAATCATTCCGACCTTTGGGATGTTGAAGATCTCCCTGACCTCGCCTTCACCGATAAGAATTTCCTGCATTCTCGGTTCAAGTAGACCGACCATTGCTGAACGTAGATCATCAAGAGCCTCGTATATTAATCGGTAGGTGCGAATTTCTACCCCCTCTTTTTCTGCTGCTTCCAGCGCCTCAGTATCAGGACCTACATGGAATCCCACGCAGATTGAATTGGTTACCTGTGCAAGCAGGACATCCGAGGCATTTATCTTGCCCACGCCTTTATGGATAATATTAATCTGTGTTTCTTCTATTTTTAATTCTTGGAGCTTTTCGTCCAGCACTTCAAGCGAACCGGCAGTGTCTGCCTTGAGAATTATTTTCAATTCTTTGATTTCACCAGATTTTATTTTTTCCTGTAAATCAAAAAGCGTAACTTTTGCAGTCTTTGATTTCATCTTACGACTTCTTTCCATCAGTTCACGCTGGTAAGCAATCTCTCTTGCCTGTCGTTCATCATCAACTACCATAAAAATTTCACCGGTCTGAGGCAAACCATCAAAACCGAGAACGAGCACCGGTGCAGAAGGGGTTGCCTGTTCAACCCTCTTCATATTCTCATTCAAAATCTCACGCACTCTGCCAGCCTGTGAACCGCAAACAAAGGCATCGCCACGGCGCAGAATACCTTCCTGAACTAAGACCGTGCAGACATTACCCCGACCGTGTTCAAGCCTTGCCTCCAGAACCACACCTTTTGCATTGGTATTTATGGGTGCGACAAGGTTTAATTCTTCTGCCTTCACCAGTATTGCATCAAGCAGGTCATTGATACCAATATTTTTCAATGCGGATGTTTCCACGCAGATTGATTTTCCTCCAAACTCTTCAACGATGACATTTGCCTTGGCAAGTTGGGACTTTACGAGATTTACATTTGCCCGTGGGACATCAATTTTATTGATGGCAACGATTATTGGCACATTTGCTGCCCGTGCATGGTCAATTGCCTCAATAGTTTGAGGCATTACCCCTTCATCTGCTGCTACAACAAGAACCACAATGTCAGTAACCTGAGCACCCCGCGCCCGCATTGTAGTAAAATCTTTATGACCAGGAGTATCAAGAAAAGTGATTAACTTATCATTATATGAAATTTGATATGCTGCCATTTTCTGGGTAATTTTACCGAATTCAGTTTCTGCCACACGAAGTTTTGTGATGGCATCAAGTAGGGTTGTTTTACCATGGTCAACATGACCCATTACCGTTACTACGGGTGGTCTTTTTATTACTTCGGCTGCCTTCTCCTTTTTTTGCTCAATCTGGTCTTCAATCGTCACAACCTTCATTTTATAATTGAATTCATCGCACAGAACCGCAATCGTATCAAGGTCAAGCCTTTGATTTAAACTTGCCATAACCCCCAAACTGAGACATTTTTTAATTACTTCACTTGGGGGAACATCCAGTGCCTGTGCGAATTCAGCAACCGTCATAAAATCAACGACTTCCACGATTTTTTCTTCTTTGATTTCTGGAACTTTCACCGTTTCTTCTTTTTTATAATGTTTTTTTGTTGTACCTTTTTCAATCTTTGCCAGGGTGGCTTTTACAGTTTGCCGCACCTCTTCTTCATTAATTTTCTTTGCTTTTTCTTTGATGTGGGTGGGACCCTTAAATCTTGTAAATTCTTTTTTGACCCGCCTTTTCTCTTCGGCAATCTTTGCCTTTATCTTCGCTATCTCTTCATCGGTTAGCATAGACATATGCCCCTTTGCCTTAATCCCTATTTGCTCAAGCATTTTTATTAAGGCATCACTGGAAAGTCCTAAACTCTTTGCCAGGTCATGAACCTTGCGGGGCATCCTCTTTCTCCTTTTTCTCTTCTTTTGGTTTTAACTTTGCTATTAACTCGTTAATTCCTTCATCATCCAGCGAAAGCAGAGTTTTGAGTTCCTCAGGAGTTGCTTTTAATACACTCAAAACATTTGTATAACCCTTATCAATCAGCATCTTTTTCAAACTTTTACTCAGTCCAGCGACATCTTCAATCTTTATTTCCATCAATTTCTTTTCTTCCAATTCCTTTTCATATTCAGATATTTTTTTGATTTCAATATGCACGCCGGTCAATTTTGAAGCAAGGTCTACATTTACACCATTTTTTCCTATCGCCTTTGAATAATCTTCATCTGGAACAATTGCCAGCACCACACCTTCTTCAAGTTGTTTTACTTCTTTGACCTTTGCTGGTGAAAGACTGCGCGATACTTGAAGATTAATATCTTTACTCCACTGAATCACATCAATCTTTTCTCCAGATAATTCTTTAACAATTGATTGAATGCGGCTTCCGCGGTAACCAACACAAGCACCTATTGGGTCAATCTTGGGGTCAATTGTCTGGACTGCTACTTTTGCCCTGACACCAGGTTCGCGCACAATCTTTATTATCTGAATAATGCCATCCTTTATTTCAGGAATTTCATAAAATAATAATCTTTCTAAAAATTTTGGGTCGGTTCTTGAAAGTATAATCTTCGGTCCCCATTGTGCCCGTTCTACCTTTGCAACCACTGCCCGAATTGGAGAATCAAGTCTATAATGTTCGGTCCTCATCATTCCATAACTCGGAATACTTGCTTCAATCGGTCCCAAATCTACCAGCACTTCATTACGACCAACCACCTTTACAATGCCTTTTACAATTTCACCAATCTTCTTTTCATATTCGCCCATAATCCGATTCCGTTCAGCTTCGCTTATGCGCTGGATCAATGCTTGTTTAACCGATTCAATTGCGGTTCTGCCCATCTCTTTAATGGATATCGGAATTCTGAAATTATCGCCGATGTTGCATTCTTTAGTTTGTTGTGCTTCCTGCAAAGAGATTTCTTTTTCCGGGTCAGTGACTGTTTCAACCACCTTTTTTACAATAAAGATCTTTATTTCGCCGGTGGATTTATTGACTGTAACCTCTGATTCAATTCCCTTACCGTATTTTCTTTTTACACCACTCTTTATCGCTTCCGCAAGGGAATCAATTACATAATCAAATTTTACTCCCCGGCTACGAACGATGCTTTTAATATTCTCAATAATTACATTATCTCCGTTTATCATAGTTTAACTCCTCAATAATTTTTGCTTTGATAATTGTTGGTAATTTTATAACAGTTTCACCAGAATCCTGGGCGATTGTTACTGAATTCTCATCTGCATCCCGAATATACCCTCTTATTCTCTTGTCTTTTAACACAATCTCTGCCTGTTTACCTCTTGCCCATTGAAAATGTTCTGGTCTTTTAAGATGCCTTTCAATTCCTGGTGATGATACCTCCAGCGTATAATGAAAATCTATCAAATTTTCTCTGTCCAGTTCTGCAGAAATGGCATTGCTTACCTTTTCACAATCCTTGATTGTAACGGGTGTCTGCTCATGGTCAATAAAAATCTTTAAAGTTCTTGAGACCTCATTAAATTGAATATCATAAAATCTAAAATTCATAGGCTCAATAATATTTTTTACCAGTATTTCAATCTTTGATAGATCAATTTTAAGCATTTAAACCTTCTAGTAATCTATTTTTTAATTTTAGACAGGTTTCTATGATAGTTTTCTTACTACATTCAATTTTTTCTCCAGTCTGCCTCACATAGATGTCAAAGCGGTCATTCTGGATGCCTTTTGGTCCAATGGTCAATCTTAAGGGGATGCCAATAAGGTCAGCATCATTGAATTTGACCCCGGCAGAAATATCGCGGTCATCAATAATCATTGAAAAACCAGCACTGTTCAGGTCCCCAGTTATTTCTACACAATTCTTCTGGACCTCTTGTTCTTGGGGATTGAGCACCAATACATAGATATCAAACGGCGCAATGGACATAGGCCAGACTGCGCCTTTTTCATCACTTAGTTGTTCACAGGCACATGCCATAATCCTTTCAAGCCCGATGCCATAACTGCCCATTACAATCGGTTTTTCTTTACCCTGGGCATCAAGATAGTATGCTCCCATACTTGCTGAATATTTTGTTCCTAATTTGAAAATATGGCCTAGCTCAAGGGCATTGTGTATTTCCAGAACTGTTCCGCATTTTATGCAGTGGTCACCAACTTTTATCTGCCGGAGATTATAAAATTTTTTTACTTTTATATCACGATTAATATCCACCCCCTTAATATGAAAATCATTTTCGTTCGCACCCGTAACCATTCCTTTTGTATTCTTTAATAGGTCATCAGCGAGGATCTTGATATTTGATATCCCAACGGGTCCAATAAAACCTGGCTCTGCACCAAAATATCTTTGAATATCGTCGGCACTGGCAGGTTGATAATCAGGGCCAATAATCCTTGCTAAACGTTCCGTGTTTATTTCATAGTCTCCACGCACAAGGATGAGAACAGGTTCTTTGTCTGGCGCAGTAAGGAACATATTTTTAATGAGATTTGCTGGAGTAAGGTTAAGAAATTGGCTGACCTCTTCTACAGTTCTTCTGTTGGGCGTTGCGACCTTTTCTAATGCCGATGGTGAAAAAGAGATATGTTCACCAGACCCTTCAGCAATAGCGAGGTTTGCACGATATGCACATTTTGGACACACAACAATTGTATCTTCGCCATCTTTTACGATTGCCATAAATTCTTTTGATTCTCCAGTTCCCATTAAACCGCCCGATGCATCAACAATAATAAAATTTAGACCACATCTTTTAAATATCCTTGAATATGCATCTTTGTGAAGATTAAAACTTTTATCCAGTCCGGCCTCATCAATATCAAGACTATAAGAATCTTTCATAATAAATTGTCGGGAACGGATTACACCTGCCCTGGGTCTTGGTTCATCACGAAACTTTGTCTGAATTTGATACCATATCTGTGGCAGGTCACGATAGGACCTGATACTGTTGCGGGCGATCTCGGTGATGACTTCTTCATGCGTGGGGCAGAGGCAATAATCCCTTCCTTTACGGTCTTTCAGTCTGAACATATCATCACCAAAATCATTCCATCGTCCCGACTCTTCCCATATTTCCTTTGGAGAGATGGCAGGCATCAACAATTCCTGAGAACCAATGCGGTCCATCTCCTCACGAATAATATTGGCAATCTTTAATAATATACGCCAGCCCAGAGGTAGATAAATATGGACGCCAGAGGCGTGCTGTTTGATAAAACCACCGCGCAAAAGAATCCTGTGACTTTTCAGTTCAGCATCCTTTGGTTCTTCTCTTAAAGTTTCAATCAGTGCCTTTGATAATATCATAACTATTAATATAACACAAAATTATAATAAAGTCAAGAGTGCAAAGGGATTGTTTAAAAACAGGTCTAAGGTTGTAAGGCATAGCAACCAGTATGGTTATAAGGCGTGGTCTAAAAGAAAATGGTTAAGAGCCTATGGCAATAATGCCTGTTTCGGTTGAGGTTATTTGTTTACATAGACTATAACCGTTTGACGATTGACGAAACGGGTTTCGTAACCGTATAACGAAAAACGAATCTTTTTAAAGGTCTACTCCCAGACACCATTCAGTAATGAGTGGTGGTTCTAAAAGAGGTAATTGTCTCCAGATTCTTTTATTTGCACCAATGGGTTCTGAATATCTGTCATTTCCAGCGCCATCAATAAAGATACCGATAGTCTTCATATAGTCGCGCAGACTGCGCCGTGAATCAGTATTTGCCCTGCCCAGTGTAATACCATTATGTGTGATATAATTATCATCACCATAGACATCAAGGAACAAACCCATACCATTGGCATTGCCTGCGCCAAGGCTCAAATTTGGAACATCATGGAAGTCATTACCCTGATAATCAAGGAAAAAGCCGAGCGTAAAATCATGTCCAGCACCCTGTGCCATATTCTTTGTAGCAATGTATCTGTCATCGCCTGTAGAATCAATTAATATTCCAAGGGCAAAATGTGCACCTGCACCCTGGACATACCAGACACCATTGTATTCGTCATTTCCCTGATAGTCCATCAGGATACCTGTTCCAAACCAGTATCCACAACCCTGACCAAAAACACCGCAGGAATATTTATCATTGCCAGCACCATCAATTAAAAATCCCACACCACCAGCGAGTGAATGTCCATCAGTAAAATCTGCCCTTATGCCAAAGCCAGCGCCCTGAGCAAGACTTGTGTTGTGTTCATCCGTCTGGGCAGAGGGATACTTTACTGTATCATCCCGTGCAATATATGTATCATTTCCATTCTTATCAATTAACAGACCACACCCTTTGACATACCCGAAGCCCTGACAAGATTGAAATCCAGTATATGTATCATTGCCTGATATGTCAGAAACCACTCCTGTGCCGCAAATACCTGCACCAATGCCGTAACTATCTGTGTTATATTCATCATCACCAGCAAGGTCAAGGATTGTGCCCTGTCCCATTATTCCAGTACCAATACCAAATTTGGTCGCAAAATATTTATCATTTCCTTCACAATCAATGACAAAACCATAGCCAGCAATGCCAGTGCCACAACCAATATCGCTAATATATCTATCATCACCATGATAATCAATAAGAATTGAAACAGGATGTTTATTATCTGCTGCACCACCTCCCTGGTATGTATCATTTCCTCCTGTATCAATTATCAAAAGATAGGGGAGTGGCTCATAAGTATCATTACTATCAGAACCGAGAACAATTCTACCGTATCGTGTGTCAATGATAATAGTCTTGTTTAAAGCTATATCCCTCATCAAATCAGTTACAATTCCAAGTATATATGCCAAATCCATTGCACCTGCTGCAAGTGCCTTAAAATTTGTTTGTTCAATCATCTTTTCAAAGTCATAATTGGAGAGTCCTTTTTCTTCAGATTCAATAAGTCCATTAATGAGTTTATCTAATTTATTCTGTTCCAGACCCAGATTACCACTGTCTATCCATTCTACACTATTCTTTATTTCTGAAAGGATAATAAAAAGCCCTGTGCAGATTGTTTCAGAGATGAGTGAAGTATCAGGGGTTTCGGCATTAAAAAATTGGTTTAATAGAACACATAATTCTCTTTTAATTTCGGATGGTTTTGGTAGATTATCCATTACAATCTTTTCTGGTCTCTGAATAAGACCGCGGCGCACGCCCTCATCAATCCTCGCCCAGGAAAAATAAGTCGTTGCCCATAATGAATCTGCATTATTCAAAATGATGCTGGATATTGTTCTGATAAATGGGTCAATGTTCGCCGGGGCAGAGAACAATCGGTCAAATAATTTTGTGCGAAACTTCCCGGCTCCATAAAATTCTAAGTCTTCTTTTTCAATTTTCAAATCTGATATACTTTTCTTCAACTCTTTTGCAGCAATATTCAAAAGTTTTTCTGCTGTGTTCTGGTCTTGTTTTTGGGCAGATGAAAGCGCTGCTAATATTATAAATAACATACTGAAAATCTTTTTAAGGTTCATTCTTTCTCCTTTGTCTCAAAATTCTTTAATATTGCAAAGAGCTGTTTGAGACTACTAACCCTAAATCTACTTTTAATTTTATAACCAACAACAATGCATCCTGTATTTTTCCCAGCGATTAAATCAGTTTTTGTATCACCGACAAATATCACCTCATCGGGTTTGACCTTCAAGTTTTTAATTACCTTGATAAGCATATCTGGTGCAGGTTTCGGTTTTTTTACATCATCTGCGGTTATGACAATATCAAAAAAATTTTTCAATCCTGAATTTTCAATTTCCAGTTTAGTTATATCACGGTGAGAATTTGTTACACAACCAATTCTCAAACCCATTTTTTTTAATTTTTTTAAAACTTCTTTTGCCTCTGGGTTCACCTTCATATATTTCATAAATTTTGAGAAATTTATAGAAAAATATCTTTTGACATCTTTTAATTTAATTTCGGGCATAAAAATCCGCACATCCTCTTCAGTGCTCTGGCCCCAGTTTTCTGCAAAAACTTTTAAGGTTATTGGTTTGTAGCCAAAATGTTTTAATGTTCTGTTAAACAACCGAAACCATACCTTATATGTATCAACGAGCACCCCATCAAGGTCAAAGAAGACCGCCTTAATCTTTGGTTTTGTGATTTGCGTATTCATAGATTTGTATTTTACTCTATTCAGATTGTGAGTCAAGGGGTATGTCAGAGACCTGGACACATCTTCATTTGCGCTGCAATTTATTGCACAATTTGTAGTTGCCCAATTCATTGGGCTACAAGATATTTAGGTAACGTTTCGTGTCATTTTGTTACTGTTTATATTTTTTAAATAAATAGATAGAAAATTTCATTAGTGTTGGTTTCGGCATTAATTCATCTTGAGCCTGCTACTCTACTTGGCTGGCGAAGCATCTCGTTTTGTCAAAACAATTATACTGAAATCAGTAGATAAAAAGATGTGCCCAAGTTTCTGTGTATAAAGCCCTTGATTTTATCATTTCATTATTATATAATAATAAAATAATGGAATTATGAGATGGAGGTAAAAATGAGAATAGTTGAGAAGAAATTTAGGGGTTCAATAATCTGTCGGGTTTTAGGTTACCCAATTTCTTACGGCATAGTCAAACTATTGTTAGAGAAGGGGCGGATGAGCCTTGAGGAAATCTCTTCACAGGTACAGAGGTCTAAAGCAGCGGTATGTTTTCAGTTGACTAAACTCCGTCTGGCAAATATCGTCAGATATGAAAGGAAAGGTAAAAAAACCCTATACTGGGTGAAGTATCCCGAAGAAGTAAAAAGAATTTTTAAATCCTGCGATTCACTTGTTACGCGTATTTCCCGCCGATTGGAAAAAGATTTTTGATTATTAAATTATTTTATTATTCCATTATTATTTAATAATGGAATAATGGAAAATTACTAATAGAAGGGGAAAAAATAAAAGGAAGGAATTCCTGAGAAAATTTAAGAAACCCTGGCATACACTAAAAGTGTGGAAACTTTAAAGTACTTGATTATGTTCTATATTCTGGATATTATTATCTGATGGCGAATGATATTATCATAAAAGAATTGGTCAAGGTCTTTAAGAAGCACCATACTGAGGTCCGTGCAGTTGATAGTGTGAGTTTTGAGATAAGAGAAGGAGAGTTATTCGGATTACTGGGTCCTAATGGTGCGGGTAAGACCACACTTATTAAGTGTATCTCTACCCTTTTAATACCGGATATGGGCACTGCAATAGTCGGTGGGAATGATGTGCTTAAAGAGCCGATCAGCGTAAGAAAAAAGATTGGTGTGCTCACTGGTGGTGAAAGGACATTATATTGGAAATTGAGTGCAATGGACAACCTTAAATATTTTGCTGCGCTATATGGCGTGCCCAGAAAACAGGTAAATCAAAGGGTTGATTTTTTACTGGAACTGATGGGTTTAAAAGACCGTGCCAATGAGAATGTGGAGAAGTTTTCCAGTGGTATGAAGCAGAAACTTGCCATTGCCCGTGCCTTAATTCATGACCCACCAATCCTTTTGATTGATGAGCCTACACTGGGATTAGACCCATACTTTGCCCGTTTTATCAGGCAGTTTGTAAAAGAAGAACTTTCACACAAATTAAAAAAGACAATATTATTGACGACCCATTATATGGATGAGGCAGATGAATTATGTGATAGGGTAGCATTTATGAATCGTGGCAAAATTAAAGCACTTGATACGCCGACTGCATTGAAAAAAGGTATGCCCCAGGAGCAGGTCCTTGAATTGAAGTGCCTTGGCGACCTGAATAAAAATAGTTTTGCAGAATTACTAGAAGCATCTGGATTAAATATTCTAAAAAAAGATGGCTATGTGTATATTCGGATTAATACTGGTAATCCTGAATCACTTTTGAGCAGATTGGTTGATGCAATAAGGGATAAGGCAAAGGTCCTTTCTGTGAATGTAACATCACCGACCCTGGAAGATGTATTTGTCTATCTGACCGGTGCGAGCCTAAAGGATACCCAAGATGAATAACAACAGTTGTGGCCGAGTTTACTCGGCAAATATTTAATCACTTACGATGGCGGTATAAATGAATGTTATCATTGCTGAAATAAAAAAGAGTTTTAAGATACTCCTTGCATATCCAGTGGAGATTATTTTCTGGATTATTTCTCCTTTATTGTGGGCTGTGCCATTAGTATTTCAAGGCAAGGCAATCATTGGTGGACTGCGCAGCACTGCATTTGGTAATATTGCTGGCACTGAAGAATTTATCCCTTATGTTTTGATTGGTGCAATTATAAGCACTTATATGGCGTCATCGGTCTGGAGTATGGGTTTTTCGCTACGAGATGAAACATATTACGGCACACTTGAACATATTCTTTCTGCGCCAGTGAAACCTGTTCAAATTTTGCTCGGTAAGGCATTATTCAATTCCATGCTTTCAACAATCTATGTGATAATCCAGCTTTTGATCTGTATTTTGATTTTTGGTTTGCAGTTTACATTCTACAAAATTCTTCCAATCTTATTTTTCTTGGTTTTATTAATTGCAGGGCTATATGGTATTGGATTTGCTGCGGCAGGTTTAACCCTGCTCGTAAAAGAGGCTCATGGCCTTTTACACTTATTTGAATATGTGCTCTTTTTATTTTCACCTATCCGTTATCCTGTAGAGATAAATCCCATTACACGCACCATCAGCATATTTATTCCACTGACCTATGCACTCATTGCCTTACGTGGACTCTTGCTGAACATTCAATTTGACTTCTGGAAAAACAGTTTGATTCTGTTGGGAATAGACCTGGTCATCATACCCCTTGGCTTGTATATATTTCACTGGGTTGAAATGCATACAAAATTAAAAGGCACTCTATCCGAATATTAAAAAATATGATAATATCAAGAATAGCACATTATTTAAGGGCAATCAACGCTGAGAATATCAAAGAATGGAAGATTGAACTAAAATATAAACCTGACTTTATCAGGCAGTTCTTTGAACCATTTGTCTATCTTTTTCCATACTTTTTATATGGTTTTGCCCTGTTAGGTGCACGCGATTCTGAACACCTGAAATCAATTACTGGTATCAGTGACATCTTTGCCTATACATTTGTTGGTTATCTACTTATGGGATTTTTGAATACTGCCTGCTGGGCAATGGGTGCATCATTGAGAAAAGAACAGTGGTATGGAACACTTGAGACAATATTCATTGCTCCGGTTCCACGCTGGGTCTATGTTGCAGGAATGGCATTGCATTCAACACTACACCAGGGTTTGATTATGTTCATTGAGGCAATGGTCATCGTTTTTTTCTTTAAAATATTTTTTAATCTTGGTGGTATCTTTATCAGTTTAATACTACTCCTTCTTATGATTACTACACTCTATGGTTTGGGTATCCTTGTTGCCGGATTGACCATTGGCTTGAAACAGTGGTGGGTCATTAGCGAGACAGTATCAACTTTGATAAACATCATTACCCCCATTGCCTATCCGCTCGCAATACTGCCGGTCTTTCTACAGAAAATTGCTTTAATTCTGCCCACGACTTATGGCGTAATGGGGGTAAGGCATTTTCTGATTGGTGAAAATCTTACAATAAGTGTTCCCGCAATATTCTTACGATTATCAATAATGCTGGTTATCTGGATATGTTTTGGTCTGGGAATATTTTTACTGATGGACCGGTATGGCAGAAAAAAAGGTGTGCTCTCTCTATATTAGTTTATTTTTATTATCTTATTTTTTATTATTCGGTTATCAACCTTTATTACAAGAAAATATACACCATTTTTTAAGTTTTCTCCAAGATAGATTTCTTTATCTTTGTTTATTTTTTTATAGATTACCCTTGAACCGAGAACATCATAGACAGAGATTTCACACTCAGTATTAATACTTGATAAATCAAGCTTGATAGAATTTCTAAAGATATTATTTTTAATGACAAAACAACCAGTAGATTTTCTAAATTCTTCTATTCCTACAGGGTTCACTGTGACGCTGATGATTATCTGCGGTCCAAAGAGTGTTTGATTCCGCTCAAACCTGAATGTATCTGCAATCGTAGTTTGATTTGGGACCTGAGGAGCCTTGAAGCAAGCATAATTATAAAATATATGGCCTGGTAGTCCCCAGAAACCAGAAATTTTTGCCCTTGTTGTATCTTTCCAGGTTTGTGAATTATAAAATGGACTCCTTCCTGTGCCTTTTAGATAAACGAGTGTATCAAAAGGACCATAACCAGTATTTTGCAATTGCATAGTAACAGTAAATGTATCTGAAGAATTGACAGTTGATGGATAAGTGAGATTCTGAACACTGCAATTATAAATATTGTAATCTTCAGGATTATTAATTGCAACAGTACTGGGAACATAGACCCAACCTCTGGGCTGATTTGTAAACTGAAGATAGATTCTTGCCCAATCACCACTGAAAGAATCGGCAACAAATACCTGACCATTGGCAACTTGAGTAATAATAGGATATGATGAGCCAGGACCTTCACGCACATTCAATAAACTGCTATTTATTCTTAAGATTGTATTACGGGTTGTGCCTTTCATATATTGTAGATTTGTGCCATCACCGCCCGACATCCAGGCATAGTATGGACCACCTGCTGAGGGGAAATAGACTTTATACCAGTTCACTCCCTGGCTGTAGTAATAGTCAAATGATACAAATTTTGTGCCGAGCCTTGCTTCAGTGATGATACGATAATTTGTGCCTGGACCATCGCGCACATTCAAACTATCTATATTTACCTGTACAGTCCAGTGCCGCCCAGGCGGTTCAATCCAGAATCTTCTTCTTATTGCATTCCAGATATGGTCATAATTGCGGTCATAGCCGAGTGCCCAGCAACCCGCACCCTGGAGTATAGAATCATTAGCCATGCCAAATTTTATATCAAGCGATACTGAATCATCATACCAGCACTGATGCCAGCTGGTTGTGTAGTATCTATACCACGGTGTTTGTGAATAATTATCCCAGAGCCTTCCATAGGAAATCGCATTCTGAAATGCATAATAATAAATCACTGCAGAACCTGTGCCAGTTGTAGAACTCCCCATATCACCTGAAGTTGTGGGCCAGTCATATCCATAATAGGGGAGACCGACAATGATTTTTGAACCGGGTGCACCATAAACTTTATAACTGCCAATTGATTTTGCTACACAATATTGCCCCCAGAATGAAGAAGGCACACAGGGCGATACTGGTCCAGCAAT
This sequence comes from Caldifarciminota bacterium, assembly GCA_037444665.1. Lineage (GTDB taxonomy): Bacteria > Hydrothermota > Tepidihabitantia > SM23-42 > JAOAFX01 > JAOAFX01. The sequence continues at coordinate 10,581 of JBBILZ010000034.1, read as the reverse complement.
ACTTGAACCGCTGTAGTGGAAGTCATAAGCCATAATAAAAAGTCCATCTGAATGTGCAGCAAGATAGGCAAAATCATAACCAGGATACCATTCAGGAACTGCCGGGGTGGCAAGATATAATTCTTTTCTTCCACCTGAATGATTCCATAAGGCACTGGCAAGGTCATTTATGAATCGGTTAAAGCTATCCCGCACTGCACTTGTTACAAATTCAAAATCTATATTTGCGCCATCACAGCCATAATTAGTCATTAGTGCAGCAATATTGTTTATTGCATTTGCCCGTGCACTGGCATTATTTAAAAAAGTTGTGACATTGGTGTTGCCAAATACAGTAAAGGTCATATGGATTCTTACGCCCCGTGGATGGGCATAATCACGAATTGTGTAGAAGCGCGACACATTTGGTATACTCCCTAAAGCGCCGGTTGAAGGATTAATGTCAACAGAAAAATAAGAGATGTGGGTCAATAACTCTATTTGAAAATACTGATAATATGTGGTATCAATCCAGTAGGGGAGATAGCCATAAAAATTTTTCAACATTCCCCTTTCGCCAATCTTCAATGGTTCATAAGGAAGTTTTAATGATGATACTGGTATCCATTCTGCTTCGTTAATATGTGCCCTATACTCTGCTTCATGGATAGAAGTAAAATTTGCGAAGTTTAAAAGACAAATACTACAAATTATGATTGTAAACATCTCGCACCTCCGACTACTTTTTTGTTCTATAAATTCTCCTTGCAATCAAGAAAATAGAGAGAGAAATTATCAATGCTACTATTAAAATAACCATCAAAGAAAAATTAATGATTGTTTGCATTGGTTGTTTGGTGTTGAATACACCTTCAGGAATTTTTTTATCCTGCTCTGCTGGTTTGATTCTAACTGTGTCAGTGATGGTATCCTTTTTATATTCTTCTGACTGAAGTTGGTGGATGGATTTAAAATTGGAATCAGGTTGTGCTTGTGCAAAATTATTTGCACCGGGATAAGTGCATAAAAAGACAATTATCATCACCATATTAAATTATAATGCAAATAACCTTTATGTCAAGGTGATAGGTTTTAAGATTTAACCCGGGAACGGGCATCATAGCCGATTCGTAAAAAGAGAAAAATATATTAACTACAAACAACCAAGAATTTTATCTACACACTATACTACTTTAGAATTTTCATATCTGTTCTATTCTCTCAAGCGGCCACATATAAAACCTCTGCATGGCTAAGTATCTTCGAGGCTATTTCATCTATTTTCTCATAGTCTACCCTTGCATCTATTACCTTAATTAATAGATTTTTTACTGCCATCTTTATTTTTGCTCTCAATTGCTCTTTTTTGTTCCAGTCCGCAACTTTGGCATAATATCCAAGCTCTTTGACAACAGCTTTAGCAACTTCTTTTATCTCATCATAGTTTTCAAAAACTTTCTCTTCAGAAGCCAGCATATCATAAAATGCCAGTTCTTCTTCACTTAAATCAAGTCTTTCACCCTCTTGCTGTTTTCCCATTATTTCCTTTGCTATTTCTATGAGTTCATCTATAACCTCTGCGGTTGTTATCAGCCTTACATTATAATTTTCTATCAAATTTTTGAGCATTTCATATAAAGAGCGATACCTGAAGGGATTTTTTTTCATCCTCGCTTTTATTTCATCGTTTATTATTTTTGCAAGTAAATCAGTAGCATAATTTTTATACACCATATCTTTAAATTGGGAGAGAAATTTATCATCCAGTAGAGAAATTTCCGGCTTTCCATTTTCAAGTAATGAAAAAATGTCTATTGGCTCTTCTGCAGAAATGCTCTTTGAGATAAGCTGGCTTATCTCATATTCCATATTCCTTGAAATATCCCTTATCCTCAGAGTGGAATATTTTATAATCATCTTTTTTATCATCTCAAAAAACCTAATATCATCCTTTATCTTGATGGTCTCTGGATGTGGACTTGCCAGTGCGTAGAGTTTTCTTAAGGCAAGAAAATTTTTTATAAAATTCTTTTTGTTCTCTTCATTACTTATCCTGTTATATGCTTCGGTCGTTAATTTTGAAATTTCCTCAGGAGAGAGATTACGCCATTTTTTATAATCTATTCCAAAGAAAATTGATGAAACAATATCATATTTTTCTTTAAGGAGATTAATAACTCTATTTATGTCGGTGAGGACATCTTTTATAGTTTCAATTGTGTATCGGCTCAAGGATTTTTTGAGATTGTCTGCAATCCCTATGTAATCAACAATCAATCCACCAGGTTTATCCTTAAAGACCCTATTTACCCTTGCAATAGCCTGAACTAAGGAATGGTCCTTCATAGGTTTATCAAAATACATTGTGTGAAGGCAGGGGATGTCAAATCCTGTAAGGAGCATATCAACTACTATGACCATTTTTGGGTCTCTTTCTAAATTTTTGAAGTTGTTTAAAAGTTCTTCCAGTTCGTGTTTGTTTTTTAAATGTTTCCAGAATTCTTCGGGGTCAGAAGACCTGCTTCCTGAAATGACAACCGCAACTGAGGGAGCAGCTGGACGCTTTATTATCTCTTCGTATAACCTAACCGCAACCTTTCTGGAAATCGTCACAACAATCGCCTTACCTTCAATCTCTTCTCTTCTTTTATTAAAGTGTTCAACTATATCCTCGGCTATCTTTTTAAGTCTTTCAGGATTTAAAATAAGTTCTTCAAGTCGTGCATATTTTTTCTTTAAAACTTCTTTTTCTTCAGGTTCCATAAATTCGGATATTTCTTCAAATTCTTCATCAATAAATTCGTTTGTAAGATGAAGTTCAGAAAGCCTTGCCTCATAATAGATTGGAACAACAACTTTATGCCTTCTTGCCTTATCCATAGAATAAACACTTATTGGCTCTCCAAAGACAAGATATGTGTCTCTATCCTGAAGTTCAATTGGCGTTGCGGTAAATCCCATAAAAGATGCGTTGGGGATTGCTATTCTCAAATTCTGAGCAAGTGCTCTATACTGGCTTCGGTGTGCCTCATCTGCAATTATAATTATGTTTTTTCTATCTGTTAAAAATGGATATTCTACTGTCTTTTTCTTTCCAAACTTCTGAATGGTAGTAAATACTATTCCTCCCGCAGTTGTTTTTATGATTTCTTGAAGTTCCTTTATACTTTCTGCATGCTTAACAACGGGCATCTGGGAAAACAGACTATGGAGTTGCTCATCCAGATTTCTTCTATCTGTTATAAAAAAAATAAGAGGATTTTCAAGTTCTTTTAGTTTCAAAATCTTTCTTGCATAAAAGAGCATTGTTAAGGATTTACCAGTTCCCTGAGTATGCCATACAACCCCAATTCTTCTTTCTTCTGGTCCTTTTCCCTCAAGAATACATTTTTTAGTTCTTTCTGTTGCCTTTTTAACAGTATAGAATTGGTGGAAAATAGCTATCTTTTTCTCATAGGTTTCTCCAATTCTGTCATAAAAGATAAAATCCTGTAAAAATTCAAGAAAATGTTCTTTCCTGAAAAGTCCTCTTATTAAAACCTCAAGGGATGTGAGCTCCTGCCCTTTATAGAAATACCGATAGAGTCCTTCTTCAATCTCCTGAACTTCCAGGTCGTCATCGCTCAAAAGTCCTTCCCACACAAAGAACTTTTCCCAATCGCTTGTTGGTGCACCATACTTTGTCTCAAAACCATCGCTTGCTACACTAACCTGCGCATAAACATAAAGTTGGGGAATGCCTTTTATCTTCACTTTATGGTCATAAAAGGCATCCTTTGCTGTTTCATCTGCATTAAAATTTTTAAATTCAAAGATGGCAATTGGCATACCATTTATAAAAACTACAAGGTCAGGTCTTCTGAACATATCTTTTTCAAACTGATATTCAACAGTAAACTGATTCGCCACCAAAAATTCGTTGATTTCAGGATTATCAAAATCCGCAATTTTTACAATCCTCGTTTTTTCCTCTTTTCCATCTCTAAATGTTAGCCTAACACCATTGACTAAAAGCTCATAGAATATCTTCCCTTTCATTACAAAATCGGGATGTTCAAGTTCAATAATCTTTTTATAAACCTCTTCGGCTAATCTGTCCGTAAGCCAGGGATTGATTCTTTTTATTGCTTGGATAAATCTTCTCTTTAAGACGACATGTCTGTATGATTCTCTTTTTTCATTTTCAGGACTTAATTCTGAACCGTGGATGTAAGAATATCCCAATTCCTTAAACCAGTTTATAGCTGGTTGTTCTACCATATAATCTTCGGTAAGCTGTGCTCTCATATCTCAACAATCCTTATTTTTCCGAAAACAAGTTTTGGCAGTAATTCAGCCCTTACTTTTCGCAAAAGCATGATTTGTTTTTGGTTGAGGATAATTTTTTGAAAGAGTGGTTCTACGAGGGAGTGGAAGCGCTGGAGGATGGGAGGAGGAGGCAACAATAAAGGAAAATTATCTAATTCCAATTTAATTATCGCATCAAAAGTCGTTCCTCTCTCCGTTGCTTTTAAAAGTTCATTGTTTGTAAGTAAATACAAATATAAAAAACTCCAATGCTTAGAGCGCAGAGCAGCAAGGCCTCTTCCTATGATATATTCATCATCTGATATGTTTAGTTCTCCAACTGGCGCTCTGACTGTTACTAAAATATCGTTTGGTTTTGCTAACTTAACTACCTTTGAGCAGTAAATGTTAGTGTTTGGTGTATGTCTACCAAATTGACCCTTCCCTTGAATGAAGGGCAAACCTTCTGCATCCTCATTGTAATATCTTGAGGGTGGGGACTGACCCATTATGATTTCGCATATGTTACTTAACTTCCCAACCTCCCAGCCCTTCGGTATCTCCTTTCCAAGCTCTTCGTTATAAACAAACTCTTCATTCTTGAAAGGCTCAAAGTCAACAAACCAGCTTTTGAAAATTGCTATTGCGGTTTTCTCTAAAATCTCATTCTGCCTTTTCTTGTTCTCTATAAAATCATCAAACCAGGATAAAACCGTGGCAATGCGGGATTGTTCGGACAAGTTAAGTTTTGGAATTTTCACAGTGGTCAAAATACTTTTATTTAAACCTCCTTGTGCACTCCCACCAATTGAACTTTCAATTTGCCTTTGTCCTGCTTCTGAAGATAGGAAGTAAAAAAGAAATCGGGAATTATATTTCGCCTCATCAGGTCTTATCAAAAAAACATGCTCATTTACCATTGCCTTACCTTCTGGAACATTTTTTATAAAAGCCAACTTACCAATTGTAGCTCCATCCTTTACAAGCAGAATATCTTTTTCTTTAATCTTACCTCTTTCTAATGAATTGTAAAAACTCTCAGAAAATCTTAAACAATTATCTAAAACCAAATCTCCTTCCCATGTAATATTTTCACCGCCTATACTCAAAATTCCATCTGGGTCGTGTTTAAGAGAGCCACCCTTTGGCCTATTTCCACTCTCTAAATCTTTGACAGCATAATCCAGTTTCTCAACTTCCCAATACCTCGGTATCTCCCCAATCTCCCTTTCTTTAAATTCTGTTTCCCACCTGAGTTTTATTGGCATCTTCTTACCTCTCAAATTCCAACACTTTAAAAACTTCCTTTACATTTTTTATAATTTACTCTTACTTCTATCTTTTTATTCGATTTAGATATCTGACTATCAAATTGCCAAGTAATCGCCATAATCGCCAAGTAAATGCCAAATAATCGCCAAATTATTTAATAACATAGTGTGCACCTCTGCCACTACCCTTCATTTTTAAGACATTCTTTTCAACAAGAGCAGTTAGGTCAATTCTGGCGCCTTCATCTGATAATCCATTCAATTCTCTGTACTCTTTATTCGTAATCTTTCCCTTTTCCTTCACATACATCACCGCCTTAATTTGCCTTTCGTTCAATCCAAGCCTTTTTAAGTACTCTTCAGTGTATATATCTTTTCTAAAATATACAGAAAAACCTCCCATTTCCTCTTTGAAATCAGGTTCAGGAAGCCCGGCTAAGTTCATTGAAGTCATTATTCTTCCTATACCCGAACCAACTTCTTCAATCAAACCTGCAAGATAAAAGATATGAACAATTAAAGGATTACGAGGAACAGATGGGTGAGGTTTTTTTAACTGTTCAAGTGTAATGCCTTCAGGAAGGTCCCCAATATTGAAAAACCAAATATAATCATCAAAAATTTTGATTTGTGTCTGAACATTATATCTAAAATAATCTCTGTGGATAATGGAATTTATAAGTGCTTCTCTTATTGCCTCTAAGGGATACTCCCAGACCTCTTCTCTAACAAGATTCTTTATTTCATATCTCACATTGATGAAACTTTTTATTGCCTCTTCAGCCTTAAAAACCTGTTCAAAAAGATTTCCTTCAATTAACTTATCTCCAATAATAGTTGTTTCATTTTTTAATTTTACAACTCTAAGAACAGCATTGGGAAAGTATTTTTGAGGATTTCTGCCAAATAGGATTATTGCTGCATTATTAATCTTCCCATCGATTGATAATTTTAAATGCTCAAAAAATTTTTTTGCTTCGGTATCTTCATCAAAAATTGTTAATCTGCCTTTACTTTTTGTTAGTCTTAAAAATTTTTCTACAGTTCCTTTGTCTATTTCTTTAAAATCTGCACTTTCATTTATCAAAAAATCCCAATTTACTCCTCTTAGAAAAAATTTTTTTAATTTCTCTGGCTTCATTTCTCGTGTTGTATTACCGATTCTTTCATAATATTTTCCATTAAAGGAAATTGGCACATTCGACCTATCTACCTTTACTTTCAAAACTTCCTTTCTTTTGTAATGTTCAACTTTAATTTCAGGATGTATGCCCAATCTATTGGCTATAATTTCAGTTATTTTGGTAAGTTTTTCATTTGTAATCTTAACTCCTTTTACTTCACCTTTATCAGATACACCAACAATAACTTCTCCGCCATTAGTATTCGCAAATCCACATAAAGCCTTTAAAACTGCATCTCCAAAATTTTCTTTATATTCTATGTCATCCTTTTCTATCTTTTTCACAAATTCCATCCCAATCCTTTGAAAACATCCTTTACTTTTTTAGTAAGTTGCTCTTCTTCTTTAAGAAAATTTGATAGTTCTTGAGAATATGTTTTCATCTTCTCCTCAAAAGGTTCATCGTCTTCTTCAAGTTTTATTCCCACATATCTTCCAGGCGTTAGAACATATCCGTTTTTTGCAATTTCTTCAAGAGTTGCCACTTTTGCTAAACCGACTTCGTTTATCTTATCTTCGCTTTCCCCATTTTCAAACATCCTGAACTTTTCAACCATTTTAGCTATATGTTCGTCCGTAAGAATAACCTGTCTTCTTGATAAAGGTTTGAACATATTTTTGGCATAGATAAAAAGAACTTTTCCTTTCATATGCTCAGGCTTTGATTTTCTTAAAAACCACAAAGAAGCAGGCAATGAAACGGTATAAAAGAGTTTAGCAGGAGTTGCTATAATGCCATAAACGAGGTCATCTTCTATAATCTTTTTCCTTATTTCTCCTTCTGATCCTCCTGCTGATAGAGCACCGTTTGCCATAACAAAGCCTGCTTTACCATTCGGTGCTAAGTGGTGAATATAATGCTGAATCCAGGCAAAATTTCCATTATTGTCAGGTGGTATTCCATACTTGAACCTTGGGTCTTCTGGTTTTACTCTATCTGCACCCCATCCACTGTCATTGAAAGGGGGATTTGAAACAACATAATCTGCTCTCAAATCAAAAAATTTATCATCATGATAGGAATCACCGATTCTTATATCACCCTCTGTTCCCCTTATTGCAAGATTCATCTTGCACATCTTCCATACAAAATCCTTGGATTCCTGTCCATAAATAGAAAGACTGGTAACATCTAAACCTTCTTTTTCTAATTTTTCAATTGCTGAGACAAAAAAGCCTCCACTTCCACATGCAGGGTCAAATATTCTTCCCTCTCTGACATCCAGAATTTCAACAATAAGTTTTGTTAAAGATCTTGGGGTGTAAAATTCCCCTCCCTTTTTTCCTTCTTCCACTGTGAATTTATCAAGAAAATACTCATAAATCCTTCCAAAAATATCCTTACTCCTGTGTCCATCTCCAAACTGAATATCGGAAAAGAGATTTATCAGATATGCAAGGTCAAGGTGGTCAAGATTGATCTTAGTATAAACCCTTGGTATCACATCCTTAAGTTGCTTTGGGTGTTCATTTTCAAGAGAATTTATTGCTTCATCCAGAATTTCACCAATGTTTTTTTGATTCGCATTTTTCTTTATATAATCCCACCCCGCAAATTCAGGAATATATAATGTTCCATTCGCAAGGTATAAATCCTTATCCTCACGAATTTTTGGAGCAAACTTTGCCGGATATTCTTTTGATTCTTTATTTAGAATTTGTTTTCTTTTCTCCTCAAAGGCGAATGAGAGATATCTTAAAAATATTAGCCCAAGGACCACATACTTATACTCATGCACTTCAACTTTCTTTCTCAATTTATCTGCAGCCTTCCAAAGTTTATCTTCAAAGGTTATATCTTTCCCTATCATACAATATCCTTGCCTCGATATTTTTCTTTCTGCATAAATTCTACATTCATTCTCTTATCCACCATAACTTTTGTCTCCTTAAAGGTTTATAAAAACCTCTTTCTTTCATTTGTCCAGCCTTTTGTCCATAATGAAAGCCCGGCAACTAAAAACAAATATATATTATTTCTTACATAATTCCTTTTCCGTATAAAATTAGAACAAGCAAATTTTTATTACAAATTATATCAATAATCTTTTATAAGTCAATGGCAACAATTAAAGGAAAAATTAAAACGGGAAACTTCAGCGGAGTGAAGAATCTAATATAGACCCTTCGCTTCGCTCAGGGTGATAGGGGAGGAGAGATTCTGAAACAAGTTCAGGGTGACAAGCTGTTTCAGTAAATTCATTTTACCCCTTGACATTTTTCATTTTTTGATTATAATATAGATGATAATGGAAACCATTTTCAGAAAGGAGTATGATGCGCGGTAGGTTTGATTTCTATCCTCCCTGGTGGCATGGTAGGTTTAAAGGCTGCGGTTATCGGATTACTGTTGCCCGTCAGGCGATACTGGAGATCTTAAGCAAAACTACTGAGCATCTCAGTGCTGAGGATATATTCCTTGCGGTTCATAAAAAATGTCCTAATATCGGATTAACCACTGTTTACCGAACACTGGATTTACTCGTCCAGATGGGGCTCATCTACAAGCACGACTTTGGTGATGGCAGGGCAAGGTATGAACTTGCTGAGGGCCCTAAAGGTAAATTACACCATCACCATCTTGTTTGCACAAAATGCGGCAGGGTAATAGATTATACGGACTTTATAGACCAGGAGATAGAACTTCTGAAGCAGACTGAGAAGGGACTTTCTAAGAAATTCAATTTCAAGATAACGAATCATTTAATTCAGTTTTATGGAATTTGTGAGCAGTGTCAGAAGGGGAATTAAAAAAATTTTTAAATAAATGAAAATGGTTTTCATTAACAGAAAGGAGAGATCATGCGCATTGCAATATCAACTGATGGTGATTATGTCTCGGCACATTTTGGTAGATGCCCTGCATTCACCATTGCAGATATAGAACAAGGTAAAATTATAAAGAAAGAAAAAATAGAAAACCCCGGGCATCAACCAGGATTTATTCCCCAATTCTTGCGTCAGCAAGGAGTTGAGTATATAATCTGTGGTGGTATGGGGACACGCGCCAAAGGTTTTTTTGACCAATTTGGAATTCAAACGATTGTTGGTGTCAGCGGAAGCATTGATGAAGTTTTAGATAAATTTCTTAATGGAACATTAAAGGCCGGTGAGAGTCTCTGTGAATCTGGTTTAGAAAAAGGTTCTGAAATTAAAAAATCTGGATGTCACCATTCAGAAAAAGGAAGATGTGAGCATTCTCATTTGAATAACAATACATAATAAGACTCACCTGATAAAAATTTTTAATTATTGATAAAATTTGAAAGGAGTAGAATGAACAATAGAGAAGAAGAACTTAAAAGATTAGAAATGCTGTTAGAAAAAAATATGGCACAAATTACTGCCAAATTTTTGGTGCTTTCTAATAAGGGCGGAGTGGGAAAGAGTTTTGTAGCAACAAACATTGCGGCAGGTTTGAGTAAATTGGGTGCAAAGGTTGGCATACTGGATGCTGATATTCATGGACCATCTGTGGCAAAGATGCTTGGTTTTGAGGGAAAGCCTCCCTTGATGGATGAAAATGGGATTATTCCATTTTCAGTAAATTCCAATCTTGTTGCCTTTTCAATGGCTTCTTTGCTACAGAATGCAGATACACCAGTAATCTGGCGCGGTCCACTAAAGATGGGTGTTTTAAAACAATTTCTTGCTGAGATCAACTGGGGAAGACTTGATTATTTAATTATTGATTCACCACCAGGCACAGGTGATGAGCCACTTTCCGTTATTCAGTTGATACGCAATGTGACCGGCGCAGTCATTGTAACTACACCACAGGATATTGCTCTACTTGATTCAAGAAAATGTGTTCATTTTCTGCGCCAACTTTCTGTGCCAATTTTAGGCATCTTAGAAAAT